>NZ_JBSFLV010000002.1:0-235553 GCF_053599215.1 Streptomyces sp. NPDC001002
GTCGATGAACGCCTCGATGGGGTCCATGCCGACGGCGTGCTCGGCGGGGATCCCGAAGAGCTGCTCGGCGCGCAGGCTCCACTGGTCGACCAGCCCGTCGGGGCCGATGGAGAAGGACGCGACCTTGATGTAGTCGTAGATGGAGCCGGGCGGACTGCTCTGCCACATGGCGTCGTAGGGGGGCGCCTCGTCGGAGCCGAACCCGATGTCGTGCCGGCCCGCGCCGGAGAAGGACCCGGGGGAGGACAGCGCCGAGCCACCCGTGGCTCCACGCCTCACGTCGGCCGCGGCATCAGCCGCGGCCGCCGTCCTCGCGCCGTCCGACGGGTCCTCGGACCCCGTGGCCTTCGCTGGTATCTCGCTCACGCGAACCGTCCCCTCCAGCTCACCGCGTCCGGCACCGGTCACCGGGGGCGGCTGCCCGCAGTATCCAGCACTACGGCGCCGCACAACACGGTGTTCACGATCACAGCACGGTCCCGACGGTTTTCGGTCCGGACCGTGACAACACTTCCAGTCTTCTAACCAGCCCACACGTCGTCGAATCACGCTCGTCGACAACTGCCACTGGCCTGAACCAGCCAGTGGACAGCGCGAAGGCCCACGTACAGGGCTCCGGTGGACAGTTCCGGCCCGTGCGTACAGGGCTCGCACGCGGGGTCCGCGGACAGACACGCTCCGGGACCGGTGCGCGGTTCACCCGGGCACCGCCAGTTCGAACCACACCGTCTTGCCCGCCTCGCCGGGGCGGGTGCCCCAGCGGCGCGAGGAGAGGGCGACCAGCTGCAGACCCCGGCCGCTCTCGTCCTCGGCGCGGGCCACGCGCTCGCGGGGCGGGTCGGGCAGCGGGTCGGAGACCTCCACGAGCAGGACGCCGCCGAGTCGCCCGGGACGGACCAGCCGGACGCCGATGGGGCCGGTGGCGTGCCGCAGGGAGTTGGTCACCAGCTCGCTGACCAGCAGCGCGGCGAGGTCACCGAGGGTGTCGAGGTCCCACTCGTGCAGTTGGCGGCGGACCGTGGCGCGGGCACTGCGGACAGCGCCGGGCTCCGCGGGAAAGCTCCACTCGGCGCCTTCGCCTTCGGTGTCGCTCACGCCGATCACTTCCCAGGCCGACAAGCCCACCCATGTCCGGTTTCGTGGGGTTAATGGGCACATACCCGATATCCGGCGCGCAGTACCGCCCCCAGCGGCGCACTGTGGCACGAACGGCGTAGGGGGCGCCCGGTCCGGCGCCCCGGCACGGCCGCGCGCTCGCCCCTCACCCCACCCTGTTCCTCCGCCACGGGGACGCGTGCCCCGTCGCTACTCGGACACGTACCCCGTCACGAGCCGGGCAGCCACTTCCCGAACGGCGGGCACGTCGGGGTCGAGCCAGTCCACGTCCCAGAGCTCGCCGGGACCCAGCCAGCGCAGCTCGTCGTGGTCTTCGAGGGGCTTCGGGTCGGCCGAGCCGGGGAGCAGCCGGGCGGTCCACACCTGGAGGGCGTACGGCGGGCGCAGGGGCCACTGTCCGGGGACGCGCTCGACGGGCTCGGCGTCCACGCCGAGTTCCTCGCGCAGCTCGCGCACCAGGGCCGCCTCGGGCGCCTCGCCCTCCTCTACCTTGCCGCCGGGCAGCTCCCAGCGCCCGGCGAGTTCGGGGGGCGCGCTGCGGCGCGCGGCGAGCAGGCGACCGCCGTCGAGCAGGGCGGCCCCCACCACGATCCGTTCCGTCATGCGCGGGAGCCTACGGGAGCCCGAAGACCCGGACCCCCCTGGAGTTCGGCCCGGCAGCGGACCTCAGTTGGCGGTGCTCGTACCGCCCTGTCCGTTCTGGCCGATCTGCTCGACCCAGTAGAGCTGCTTGTGTCCGCGGTCGTCGAGGCTGTCCGCGATCTTCTGGGCCTCGGCCCGGGTCGCGTACCTGCCGACGCGGTAGCGATTGCCGTTGTCGTCCTGCCGTATGACGAGCCAGGGGAGAGTGATCGTGCCGTCGTTCATCAAGCCCCACCCCTCCTTCCCGCCCCAGCAGCTCCGCCGCCCGCCCGCGGCTCGTGCCGTGCCCCGCCCGCTAAGGAAACCGCAATCCGCATATGCCCGAGCCTACGCCTAACCTTCACGCAGCGAATACGGCTTTTCACAAAGAGGTACGCAACCGGCCAGAGTGAAGGGGGCGCGCGACACCGTACGCGCCGCCCGCGGCCACCGACGCATCCGGTCAGAGGCATCTCGGGCAGCCATGAGCGACCTGCGAGAACGACCGGATTCCACCGGCGGACGACAGGGTCGCACAGGCGCGCGGAGGGGGTACGGACCGGGGCCCGCGGAGGCGGGCGCCGCAAAGGTGTGCGCTACTTCACCGGCAGGTGGTACGAGATCCGGTAGCGGTCGGCCGGGACCACCACGTCCGCGGTCTCGACGGGGCGGCCCGAGGCGTAGAACGTGCGTTGGATGACCAGGACGACATGTCCGGGGACGCCCCCCAGGGCGTGCAGCTCCTCGGCGAGGCCGGGGCGGGCGCCGACCTCCTCGGTGACGTTGTCCACGATCACGTCGATCGCCGCCATGCGCTCGACGACGCCCATGCCGCCCAGCGGGCCCTCCTCGGGGAGCATCACGGGCGTGCGGCCGGTGACCGCGAGGGGCTCCCAGGAGGTGGAGAGCATCATCGCCTCGCCGGCCTCCCGGAACACGTACCGCGTGCACATCACGCGGTCGCCGGGGTGCAGTCCGAGCCGCTCGGCGACCGCGCCGCTCGCCTCGGCCTGCTCGCTGCGGGACTCCCACGTGCCGCGGGACTCGCCGTCGGCCTGCTCCTGACGGAACGGCGTGGCCCCGCCGTCCGGGCGGTACCCGGAGCGGGAGACGGAGCGCGGCACGGGCCGCTCGCGCACGTATGTCCCCGAGCCGGAGCGGCCCTCGACCAGACCCTCGGCCATCAGCACCTTGCGGGCCTCCAGCGCGACCGTGTCCGAGACGCCGTACTCCTCGCGGATCCGGGCCTGGGACGGCAGGCGGGTGTGCGGTGGCAGCGACCCGTCGGTGATCTTCTTGCGGAGATCACCCGCGACGCGCAGGTACGCCGGCTGCTCACCGAAAGTCACTGGCCGCTCCCATCAGGTTGTACAGACAGCAACAGCGTGGCAACCGTGGGTTCGACCATGCAAGCAAAGGCCAGAGAATCACCCGATGTGATGACTTGTTCCGGGGGAAGCCTTTACGCAGGCACTTTCTCCCCGCTATGGGAGCCGTCACACCTCCAGGCCGGGGTCGCCTTCCCCGTCGCCCCCGCCGCCGCCCGTGTCCCCGTCCGAGGGCGGGGTGGTGGCCAGGCCCAGAGCTTCGCGGGCCGTGAGGGAGTGCTCGGTGGTGGAGAGCGTCAGGATCCGGTCGTAGGACACGTAGAAGGCGTCCGCGTCCTCGGCCTTCGCCGCCCTGGCCCACTCCTGCTGGATCGTCCCGATCTCCGCCGCGACCTTCCCGACCGGCTTGTCCGCCCCGGTCGGCCAGCGGTGACCGCGCAGCTGACGGGCCTCCTGGGTGAGCGCGGTCGCCATCCGGCCCGCCCACTTCCGGTTGGCCGCGAGGTCGTCGTCGGGACTGTCCACGGGCTGGCCGTCCATGGCCCTGTTCCCGAGGTTGACGGCCGTGAGATAGGCCCGCTGGTCGGCGTCCAGGCTCGCCGCGTCGTTGCGCAGCGAACCGGTCAGGCTCGCCGTCTCGTCGGTGTTGCCGAACACGCAGGTGATCTCGCGGTCGCCCAGCCCCCAGCTGTCCCGGGTCGGGGTCAGGTAGTAGATGTCGACGTACTCCGGTACGGCCCACAGGTCCATGGCGTAGTCGTAGCGGAGCGCGGAGCAGCGGGCGTCGGCGGTGTCGGTGACCTTGTCGTCCCCGGGATAGGCGGCGGAGTCGCCGTACCCGGTCATCCGGACGGCCGCGAAGACCTCGCCGTCGTGCTCGCCCGCGCAGGTCACCTGGTCGACGTCGTAGGCGAAGCCCTCCAGGGAGCCGCTGGGCGCGTCGAAGCACTCGCCCTTGGTGAGGCTGTAGGCGCTGCCGTTGTCGCGGGCGGCGTCCTTGACACCGTCCCACATGTCGGTCAGACCGCCGGTGGCCAGCACCAGCACCCACAGGGTGAGGCCGAAGGCCGACAGCGCGGACCCGGTGACGGCCATCCCCCTGCCCCGCTCGCCCTTCCGCCGGATCTGCGCGAGCGCGACGAGACCCAGCACGAGTCCGACGCCCGGGATGCAGCACAGGATGCCGAGCACCAGGGAGGCGATGGCCACGCCGTTGACCGGGGCGGGCTGCCCGTACGGGCTGTAGCCCTGGCCCCAGGGCTGGTACGGGTAGCCGTAGGGGCCCTGTTGATACGGCCCTTGGGGCTGCGGGGGCCCTGGGGGCGGGGGTATGGACAAGAGTGCCGCGCTCCTGGGGTGGGCTGTGCTGAACGGTCGTACGACTGGCGCATCGTAAGCGGGAGGCGGGCCGGGACGGAATGGGGCCCGACCGCGGTTCGCGCCAGGTCCGCGCAGGTCAGTCCGTCGGCTGCTCGACCTGCTCGCCCGCGAGTCTGCGCTGCTCCTCCTCGACGATCCGGCGGGCGATGCCGCCGTCGGTGACGTCGATGGCGTCCGGGGTGGACTCGGCGGTGTCGCTGCGGCGGGCGTAGGCGTCGAAGAGGCGGGTCTTGTTCTCCAGGATGCGCAGCAGGCGTTCGTCCACGCTGTCGGTCGCGAGCAGGCGGTGCACCTGGACCGGGCGGACCTGGCCCATGCGGTGGGCGCGGGCCACAGCCTGGTGTTCCAGGGTGGGTTTGACCTGCGGCTCGCACAGGATCACCACGGACGCGGCCTGGAGGTTGAGGCCGACACCGCCGGCCTCGATCTGCGACAGCAGCACCGCGTGTCCCTCGGCGGCCGTGAACTCGTCGACCATCCGCTGCCTGCGGGCGGCCGGGACGGAGCCGGAGACGGGCCCGAACTGCGGCTCCGGCAGGGCCTGTCGGACCGTTTCCAGGACATCGCGGAAGTACGAGAACACGACCACCTTGAGGTCGTTCGCCGCGGCCTCCGCGACCAGTTCGCGCAGCCGCTGGAGCTTCGCGGACTTCTCCGCGTCGACGTACGCGGCCCGGCGCATCGCCATGAAGTTCCCCTCGGCGACGGCCGCGCGGTAGGCCAGCCGGTCCGCGGCGCCGAACGCCTCCCACTCGTCGACCTGGAGCAGCGCGGGCAGTTCGGTGAGCACGTCCTGCTGGTTGCGGCGCAGGTAGGCGGGCGCGACGGACTTGCGGAAGGCGTACGGGCCGGCCACCGCGGCGCTGTCGCGTATCTGCGGGACCAGTTCGGGGCGGAGATGGCGGATCAGGGCGCGGAACTCCTCGACGCGGTTCTCCATGGGGGTGCCGGTGAGGAAGAGGACGCGGTCGCAGTGTCCGGTCCAGCCGGCGATCGCGCGGGCGCGGCGGGTGTCGGGGTTCTTCACGTAGTGCGCCTCGTCGACGACGAGCATCGCGGGCTTGGTGCCGTCGGCGGCGGGCAGGGTGTGCAGCGAGTCGAAGGTGGTGACGGCGACGCCACCGCGCTCGCGCCACTCGGCGAACGCGTCCTGGCGGTCCGGGCCGTGCACCGGGAGGGCCCTGAGCGTGCTGCGGGAGGTGATCTCGCGGGTCCAGTTGATCAGCACGCTGGCCGGGCAGACCACCAGGAAGTGGCTCTCCCCGCGCGCGGCGAGGTGGGCCAGCGCGGCGATGGCCTGGACGGTCTTGCCCAGGCCCATCTCGTCACCGAGGACGACCCGGCGCTGGGCGAGGGCGAACCGGGCGCCGAAGGACTGGTAGCCGCGCAGCGAGACCCGGCGGTGGGTGTCGTCGAGCGGCTGGGCGCGGACCCGCTCGGCGACATCGGCCGGCAGGAAGCCCTCGGCTGCGGCCTCGTCCGTGGGGTGGTCGCCGACCTCGGCGAGCTGGCTGTAGTACTCGGCGGAGCGCAGCTCGAAGTCGACCCAGGCCTCGATGTCGGCGGCCGGGCCGCGCAGCAGATCGGTGGAGGCCTGGGCCAGTTGGAGGCCGGTGCTGCGGGCGGCGGGCCCGGAGGTCAGCTCGCGCAGCTCCGCCGTCGCCGCGAGGGCGACCTCCCTGCGGCGGCGCCCGGCGAGCGCGAGGCGCACTCTGCTGGTCGCGGGCCGGGCGGCGGGCAGCAGTTCGCGAAGTCGGCGGTCGAGCCGCGCGGCGGTGTCCACGGCCCTGCGCAGCTCGGGACCGGCCTCGACCAGCCGGTGCAGGGCGACGACGAGGGCGGTCGTGCGAGGCTCGGGGTGATCGACGTCGACCCGGACCGCGACGGTCTGCTCGACCTCCCGGGCGATCTGCCGGGCGGCGGCGAGCACTTGGTCGGCGGTCTGCGCGCCGACGCCGGGGATCTGGCGCAGGTCGTAACGGCTCGCGTCGTGCACCGCGCGCACGGTGGTCAGCCCCGCCGCCTCCACGGCCGCCAGCCGCAGCCGGCCCTCGGTGGCGTCCTTGAGCCGGGCGACCGGGATGGACCCGAGCGCCTCGGCCACGAGCTCGTCCCGAAGCGGCGCCAGCGCGGATCGCACGGCCTCCAGCGCACGGGCGTGATCGTCGAGCACGGCACGCGCGGCCCCGTACAGCCGCGTGCCCTCCGCGAACACCCCCCGGGCCCGCCGCCCCACCGGCGCCTCGACCCCCACCACCTCCTCGCCCCGCGCCATTCCACCCCTCTGCTCGCAGCCCACCCCGATACGCCCATCTTGGCACCGGGGACTGACAACGGGGTGGGTCGGGGACGGGGGGTTTGAGGGGGTGGGCGGGGTGCCTCGCACCTCACCCCGGTACGGACAAGGCCAGTCGCACCATCCCCGGAAGTCTCAGTGGGAGGCTCCCGGCCGAGGTGGGCCGATCCGTGGAGGCATCAGCCGTCCCGCTCCCCTCGGTCGCCTCACTCGCCTCCGTCACCTGAGTCGTCCGGGCCACCCGTCCCGCCCAAGTCGCCCGAGTCGTGAAACCCCGTCGCCCTGGTGCGCTTCTGCCAGGTCTCGACCTCCTCGCGCACCTGGTCGAGGTGGTCGAGGACCGCGCTGACGCCGTCGTCGCCGAGCGGGAGGTGGAGCGGGGTGCCGCCCGATTCCAGGGCGGCCAGGATCAGGGCCGCCGCCTTGGCCGGGTCGCCGGCCTCGCCGTCGAAGCCGGCCCGCACCATCGCGCGCGTGCCGCCCACCGTGGCGTACACGCGGCTGTCGGCGCTGGCCTGCGTCCCGTCGTACAAGGACGTACGGAAGGCACCCGGTTCCACGACGAGGACCTTGATGCCGTACTCCGCGGCCTCGCCCGCGAGCGCCTCGGACATGCCCTCCAGGGCGAACTTGCTGCCGCTGTACGCCGAGAAGCCGGGGTAGGACGTCTGTCCGCCCAGGCTGCTCATCTGCACGATCGCGCCCGAGCGCCGCGCGCGCATGTGCGGCAGGACCGCGCGGACCAGCGCCGCCGGGCCGAAGACGTGCACGTCGAAGATGTCTCGCAGTTCCTCGTCCGTGGTCTCCTCGAAGGCGCCGACGTGACCGCGGCCCGCGTTGTTGACCAGGACGTCGATCCGTCCGTGCCGCGCGACCACGTCCCGTACCGCGGGCTCGGCGGCGGACGTGTCGGCGACGTCCAGCCGGAGCGCCTCCACCTGGTCGGGGTGGGCGGCCACGAGGTCGGCCATCGCCTCGGGCCGGCGCGCCGCGCCGATCACCACGTCGCCGTCGGCCACGGCCGCCTCCAGGATCGCGCGCCCGAACCCGCTGCTCGCGCCGGTCACCAGCCACACCTTGTTCATGTCGTTCTCCGTCCCCGTCCCGGTCACTGTGTTGTCCGTGAACCACCGTGCCGCCCGGGGCAGTTGTCCGTCCAAGACCTTTGGTGATAACCGATAGGCATGACCACGGACGTCCATGTGCGGGACCTGCGCTACTTCGTCACGGTGGCCGAGGAACTGCACTTCACGCGCGCGGCGGAGCTGCTCTACGTCTCCCAGCCCGCGCTGAGCAAGCAGATCCGGGCCCTGGAGCGGCAGTTGGGCGTCGAGCTGCTGCGCCGCGATCCGCACGGGGTCGCGCTCACGGCGGCGGGCGCCGCGCTACTGCCGTACGCGCGGCGGGTGTTGGCCGACTGGGCCGAGGGCGCGGTCGCGGTGGCCGAGGCGCGGGCGGCGGAGCGCAGCACGCTGGTGGTGGGCATGAGCACCAGCCCGGGCCGCGGCGGTCTGCTGCCCGCGATCCGCTCCCGCTTCACGGCCGCGCACCCCGAGGCGGTGGTGCGGCTGCGCCAGGTGAGCTGGGAGGACCCGACGGCGGGCCTGGCGGCCGGGGACGCCGATGTCGCCTTCGTCTGGCTGCCGTTGCCCGACGAGACCCGCTGGGCGTGGACGGTCGTCGCCGAGGAGCCCCGCCTGGTCGCCCTCCCCCGCACCCACCCGCTCGCCGCCCGCGCCGGGATCGACTTCGCCGAACTGGCCGACGAGCCATTCCTCGCCCTCCCGCACAGCGCGGGCCCGCTGCGCGACCACTGGCTCGCCCTGCCCGACCGCGACGGCCGCCCGCCCCGCATCGGCGCGGAGGTCGCCGGCACGGAGGAGACGTACGAGGCCCTCGTCGCGGGCCTCGGCATCTGCCTGGTGGCAGCGGGCAACGCCCCGCTCATCACCCTGGGCGACGTCGTCACCCGCCCGGTCCGTGGCCTCTCCCCCAGCCGCTACGCCCTCGCGTGGCGCGGGGACGACGACAGGCCGTTGGTACGGGCGTACGCGGAAGCCTGCCGGCGGGTGACGGGTGAGGCGTAGGCCTCGGCTGCTCCCCCGCGGGTAGGCAGGCAACGTCTTGCAGCCGCCCTCGTCGCCGGCCAGGCCCTCGCGCCCGGCTACGGCTTCGCCCGCACCAACCCGGCGTCGTACGCCATGATCACCGCCTGGATGCGGTCGCGGGCGCCGATCTTGGCGAGGACCCGGCCGACGTGTTTCTTGACCGTGGACTCGGTGAGGACGAGGTGGTCGGCGATCTCCGTGTTCGTCCAGCCCTGGGCGACGGCGACGAGGACCTCGCGTTCGCGGTCGCTGAGTGCGCGCAGCACGGGGTGGTCCGCGGCGGGCGGGTCGGCGGGGGCGAGGACCTGGTGGGCGTAGGCGTCCAGGAGGCGGCGGGTCAGGCGAGGGGCCACGACGGCGTCGCCGGTGGCGACCGCGTGGATGCCGGCGACGAGTTCCTCGGGGCGGGCGTCCTTGAGCAGGAAGCCGCTGGCGCCGGCCCGCAGGCCTTCGTAGGCGTACTCGTCGAGGTCGAAAGTGGTCACGATGAGGATGCGGGTACGGCCGCCGGAGGCGACGATGCGGCGGGTCGCCTCCAGGCCGTCCATGCCGGGCATGCGAACGTCCATGAGGACGACGTCGGGCCGGAGTTCGGCGGCCATCCGGACGGCCTCGGCACCGTGCTCGGCCTCACCGACCGCGGTCAGGCCGGGGGTCCCCTCGATGAGCATCCGGACACCCATGCGCTGCAGCGGCTGGTCGTCGGCGATGAGCACGGTGGTCATGACAGCGGGTCTCCCGGCAGTACGTCGAGCACGACGCTCGCGATCCGGCCTCGGCCGGCGTCACCCCGACCGCGAGCACCACTCCGCGGCAGCTGCTGGTCGTCGGCGACAGGCATGGTGGTCACAGCAGCGGGTCTCCCGGCGGTACGTCGAACACGACACCCGCGATCCGACCGGTGCCCGCGTCACCCGGACCGCGCACACCCGTGCGCCGCAGCGGCCGGTCGTCGGCGATGAGCCCAGTCGTCATGGCAGTTGGTCTCCTGGCGGTACGTCGAGTACGACGTCCACGGTCCAGCCGTGGCCGGTGGTGGACGGGCCGACGACGACGGTTCCGCCGTACATGGCGGCCCGTTGGCGGATGCCGACGAGTCCGTGACCGGGGTTGGCGGGGTCGGGCTCGTGGCCGGTCTGCTTCACGCGCGGAAGTGCTCCCGGTGGTACGCCGGTGTCCGCGACCCGGATGCGGGCCTGTCCCGCCTCGACCGCGACGGTGACCTCGGCACTCGCGCCGGTGCCCGCGTGCTTGAGGGTGTTGGTGAGGGACTCCTGGACGACGCGGTACACGGTGAGCTGCACGCCGCTGCCCAGGGCGTCGAGGTCGCCCACGGTGCGGTAGACGACCGACAGGCCGGCCGCGCGTACCCGCGCGATGAGCGGGTCCAGGTCGTCGATCCCGGGCTGCGGACCCAGCAGGCGTTCGTCCGCCTGGCCCTCGCGCAGCACGCCGAGCACCCGGCGCAGTTCGTTCATGGCCTGGCGGCCGGTGTCGCCGAGGACGCGCAGTGCCTCGGCGGACCGCTCGCCCCGGTTGGCGGCGAGGGTCGCGGCGCCGTCGGCGACGCTGACCATGACGGAGAGGTTGTGGCCGACGATGTCGTGCATCTCGCGGGCGACCCGGGAGCGCTCGGCGGCGGCGGTGAGCCGGACGCGCTGCTCCTGCTCGATCTCCAGGCGTCTGGCCCGGTCCTCCAGCGCCGCCATGTACATCTGCTGGATACGCAGGGCCAGGCCCACGGCGACGGACGCCGTCACCGTGCCCAGCAGCAGGAAGCTGCCGAGCAGGGGGTGCTCGCCCTTGCCGGGGACCAGCACGAAGGCGGCCAGCAGCAGTTCCCCGGCGGTCAGCGCGACGGCCCAGCCCAGTGCCCGGAGGGGCCCCTGGCGGGCCAGGGTGTACAGGGCGACGAGCCCGGCGAGCCCGGTGGGCAGCCACACCTCCATCGACCACTGGAGGACGGACGCCAGCGCGATCACCAGGAAGACGATCGCCGGGGCTTTGCGCCGCCACCACAGGGGAACGGCGTGCGCGGCCACGAAGGCCCACAGGACGCCGACCGGGAGCTGGACCCGGGGTTCGCCGTCACCGAAGGGAGACGGCTGGGTTCCGCCGCCGCGGAGCAGGACGGGCAGCGCGATGACCACGATGAGCAGCACCAGCGCGGTGTCGACCAGCCGCGGGTGCCGGGCGCCCGGCCACGGCCGGTGGCCCCGGTCGCCGAGCAGCCGGTCGAGCAGCGAGTGCGTCCACCCGCCGTCCGACCCGGGGAGCGGCGGGCGAGCCGTCCCCGGGCCGATGTCCGGGGCGGCTGCCGCGCGGTGCGGACTCATGACCGCCATTGTCCGGTACCGGATCACGCGACCGCGCATGGTCCGGTACCGGATCGGGCTGCCTCCGTGCATCGTCCGATACCGGATCAGGCGTCCGTACGGATGAGCCGCCCGGCCGCCCCGACCAGCGCCAGGGCCACCCAGCCCGCGAAGACCGCGAGCCCCGCGCCCGGCGAGAGGGAGCCGGAGGACTCGTGCAGGGCGTAGACGGCCTGGCCCGCGTTGCTGGGGAAGTACGGGCTGAGGGTGTCGTCCCACGAGTCGGGCAGCAGGGAGGCGAGTCCCGGCAGGATCAGCAGGATGCCGACCAGGGACGCGATGGCCCCGGCGGAGGACCGGATGAGCATGCCGAGGGCCACGCCGAACACGGCGACCAGGGCGAGATAGACCCCGGCACCGGCCAGGCTGCGCAGCACCCCGTCGTCTCCCAGGGACAGGGCGATGTCGGTGCCGTCCAGACCCGGCGCGCCGAACTCGAAGGCGGCCAGCGCGCCGACGGCGGTGAGGACGAGGGCGACTGGCCCGATCACGGCGGCCTTGGCCCACAGGACCGGCAGCCGGCGCGGGACCGCGGTGAGCGTCGAGCGGATCATGCCGGTGGTGTACTCGCCCGCGGAGAGCAGGACACCGAGCACACCCATGGCGAGGGACGCGAAGGTCACGCCGGTCAGGGCCAGGCTCACGGCGTCGCTGTCGCCGCCGCTCCCGGGACCCGGGCGTCCGCCGCCCGCGCCGCCGTCGGGACTGTAGGTGTGGGAGGCGATCGTGCCGAAGAGGACCAGCAGGAAGACGGCGACGCCCAGGGTGATCCAACTGGAGCGCAGGGACCAGAACTTGGCCCACTCCGAGCGCAGGACGCGCGGTCCGGTCACCTTGTGCACGGTCGTGCGGGCCGGTGCCGGGGTCGGGGTCGGATTCGCGGACAGGTCGGTGACGGTCATCATGCGGCCTTTCGTGCGGGGCCGGCCGGAGCGCTCTGGTACTCGACGGAGTCGCGGGTGAGCTCGATGAACGCCGATTCCAAGGAGGCGGCCTGCGGGGTGAGTTCGTACAGCGCGACCCCGTGCGCGGCCGCGATGGCGCCGATCTCCCGGGCGTCGCGCCCGCGGACCATGAGTTCCTCGGTGGACGAGGAGGTGATCGTGACCTCGGGACCGATCAGCAGGGAACGCAACTTGGCCGTGTCGGCGGTGGCGACCTTCACCGCTCCGCTGCCGGCGTCCCGGGTGAAGTCGTCGACCGTGGTGTCGGCGAGCAGCCGGCCGCGGCCGATGATCACCAGGTGGTCGGCGATCTGCGCGGTCTCGCTCATCAGGTGCGAGGAGAGCATCACCGCCCGTCCCTCGTCGGCCAGTTGGCGCAGCAGGTTGCGCACCCACAGCACGCCCTCGGGGTCGAGGCCGTTGACCGGTTCGTCGAGCATGACGATCGACGGGTCGCCGAGCAGCGCCGCGGCGATGCCGAGCCGCTGTCCCATGCCGAGGGAGAAGGCGCCCACGCGCTTACCGGCCACGCTGGTCAGTCCGGCCAGTTCGATGACCTCGTCCACCCGGGCGCGGGAGATGCCGTGGGTGTACGCGAGGGCCATCAGATGGTTGAACGCGGTGCGCCCGGGGTGCACCGACTTGGCCTCCAGCAGGGCACCGACCTCGTGCAGGGGCGCCGAATGGCGGGCGTAGGTACGGCCGTTGACGGTGACCGAACCGTCGGTGGGTGAGTCCAGTCCTACGACCATCCTCATCGTCGTGGACTTGCCGGCGCCGTTGGGACCGAGGAAGCCGGTCACCTCGCCGGCCTTGGCGGTGAAGCTCAGATTGTCGACGACCGTCTTGTCCCCGTACCGCTTCGTCAGCTGACGTACCTCGATCATGGGGCGCCTTTCCTGCCTGAACCCGGCCGCGGATCCGCCGCGGTGTCCTGGTTCGACGCTATGGGCGCGGCCGTCCCGGCCCGTGGGCCCCAGGGGGAATCCTCGCCGGGCGAGTGGTACCGCGGTACCACGACGAGGTCATCACGGAGGCTGACCGACCCCGTCGTGCCTCAGGTCCCGGCGAGCAGCGCGGCCACCCCGACCTCGAACCGCTCGTCGAAGGACGCCGGCGCGAGATGGCCGGCCACGCGGTGCAGGGAGGGGTAGGTCGTCTCGGAGATCGCCCGGGCCAGGATGTCGCCCAGCGGCCGGTGGCCGACCGCCTGTTCCTCCTGGGTCAGTCCCAGCGCGAAGTAGATGACCGCCCACGAGGTCCACGCGGCCTCCCGGTCCCCCAGGCCGCACTTGAGCAGCGCCTCCACCAGGGCCTCCGCGAAGGACAGGGTGCCCGGTTCGGCGGGGTAGGTGCCGACCACCAGGGCCGCGCCGTCGCGATGGGACAGCAGGGCACGGCGGAAGCGGCGGGCCAGCTCGCGGACCCGTTCGGCGGGCGCGGCCGGCAGGTCGGTCAGCGGAATCTCGCCGAGTACGGCGTCCGCCATCAGCTCCAGCATCCGGGCCTTGGTCTTCACATGCCACTGCACGGTGTTGATCCGCACGCCGAGCCGGTCGGCGACCGCGCGCGTGGACACCGCGTCCAGTCCCTTGTCGTCCAGGAGGTCCAGCCCCGCACGGATCACGGTGGCCGGATCCAGCCGGTCGCCCTGTTGCGTCTTGGTCACCGACCTAGTTTACTGCACGGCGAGAGACTTGGTCAGTGACCAAGAAGTCGACCCAGAAGAAGGTGATCCCGTGGAGACACAGCAGGTCGTCATCGCCGGAGGCGGCCCCGTCGGGCTCTGGCTCGCCGCCGAACTCCGCCTGAACGGCATCGCCGTCACCGTCCTGGAGCTCCGCACCGAGATCGACAACCGCTCCAAGGCGCTCACCGTGCACCCGCGCGGAGTCGAGGTGCTGGCCTCCCGCGGCATCCACCGGCGCTTCCTCGACGAGAGCCTGAAGATCTCCACGGGCCACTTCGCCAACCTGTCCAACCGGCTCGACTTCTCCGTCATGGACACCCCGTTCCCGTACACCCTCTTCATCCCCCAGGCCCGCACCGAGGCGCTCTTCGAGGAGTACGCCCTCGGGCTCGGCGCCACGATCCGGCGCGGGCATCGCGTCACCGGCTTCACCGAGCACGCGGACTCGGTGACCGTCCAAGTGACGGGACCGCAGGGGCCGTACGAGATCCAGGCGGAGTACCTCGCCGGCTGCGACGGCACGAGGAGCACCGTGCGCGAGGCGGCCGGCATCGAGTTCCCCGGCACGGACTCCCGCTATCTCGGCTGGCTCGGTGACGTCCTCTTCGACAATCCGCCGGCGCCCGGCTTCAACCGCTTCACCGAGCGCGGCGGCCTGATGATCGTGCCGCTGCCCGACAATCGCTGGCGCATCGCCGGCACCAGCCCCGACAGCGAGACCACCGAGTGGCCCGGCGACTTCACCCTGGAGGAACTGCGGCGGAAGGTCGTCGACATCGCCGGCGAGGACTTCGGCATGCACGACCCGTCCTGGCTCTCCCGCTACGGCAACGCCACCCGCCTGGCCACCGAGTACCGGCGCGGACGCGTCGTCCTCGCGGGCGACGCCGCGCACCAGCACTACCCCACCGGCGGCGTCGGCATGAACGTCGGCTTCCAGGACGCCTTCAACCTCGGCTGGAAGCTGGCCGCGACGATCGACGGCTGGGCCTCGGACGGACTGCTGGACAGCTACCACACCGACCGCCACCCGGTCGGCGAACAGCTGATGGAGCACAGCCGCGCGCAGACCTACCTGTTCCACGCCTTCACGCCCGAGGGCCTCGCCCTGCGCGACCTGCTGAGCCGAATGGTCCCGGAATCAAGGGAGTTCAGCGACGTACTCGCGGGCCGCCTGACCGCGCTCGACGTCGCCTACCCGAGCTCCGACCCCGCGGCCCACCCGGTGACCGGCACCCGCGCCCCCGACTTCGCCCTCCCCAGCACGGACAGCACCCTCTTCGGCGCGCTGCGGGCGGACTCGTACGTCCTGCTCGACCTGACGGCGGAGGGCGCGCTGGCCGACCGGGCCCGACAGCGGGTGGCGGTGCACGGCGGGTCCCCCGACCGGACGCGCCCGGCCTGGGCGGACGTACGCGCCGCCCTGATCCGCCCCGACGGACACGTCACGTGGGCGTGGACGGAGGAGGACGACACGAAGCTGGCGGCGCAGGTGGACGCCGTCATCGCCACGGCCCTCGGTCTCTAGGAGGACCCGGACTCATGGATCTCGGACTGCAGAACAGGGTGTACGTCCTCACCGGCGCGACCCGCGGGCTGGGTTACGCCGTCGCCCGCGAACTGGTCGCCGACGGCGCCAAGGTGGTCGTCACCGGCCGCGACGAGAAGCGCGCCGCGCAGGCGGCGGCCGAGCTCGGCCCGAACGCGGCGGGAGTCGCCGTCGACAACTCCGACCCCCAGGCACCCCACCAACTGATCGCCGCCGCGCGGGAGTTGTACGGCGCCTTCGACGGCATCCTGATCAGCGTCGGCGGCCCGCCCGCGGGCACCGTGGCCGACACTTCCGACGAACAGTGGCGCGCGGCCTTCGAGTCGGTGTTCCTGGGCGCGGTAAGACTGGCAAGGACGGCAGCGGCAGAACTGCCGGAGGGCGGCTCCATCGGCTTCGTCCTGTCCGGCACGGCCCACGAACCGGCCCCCGGAATGTCCCTCTCCAACGGCCTCCGCCCCGGCCTGGCCGGCTTCGCCAAGTCCCTCGCGGACGAACTGGGCCCCCGCGGAATCCGCGTCGTCGGCCTGCTCCCGGGCCGAATCGGCACGGACCGCATGCGCGAGCTGGACGGACTGGCGCCCGACCCGGAGGGGAAGCGGGCCGCCAACGAGGCCGCGATTCCGCTGCGTCGGTACGGGGCACCGGAGGAGTTCGGCCGCGTGGGGGCGTTCGTACTGTCACCGGCGGCTTCGTATGTGACCGGGGTGATGGTGTCGGTGGACGGCGGGGCGCGGCGGGGGTTCTGAGGCGGGGCGGGGGTGGTGACGGGGTGGCATGGAGGGTGGCATGGAGGGTGGCATGGAGGGCGGCTTGGAGGGCGGCTTGGACGGGCAAAGGGTGCGGGAGGTCACGGGGACAGGTAACGGGGATCCCGCACCCTTTGGTGACGCCTCAGCTGTTGCCGCTGCCGGTGGGGGCGACGGCGCGGCCGGTCTGCGGGGAGATCGTCCCGGCGCAGAGATTGCGGGCGGCCAGCCCCTGGGCGATACGCGGGATCGCCGCGACCGTGTTGGCCGGCCAGTCGTGCATGAGGATGACCTGGCCGTTGGTGAGCCGACCGGCCGCCTGGACGATCGCGTCGGTGCTCGCGCCGTTCCAGTCCTGCGAGTCGACGTTCCAAATGATCTCCGTCAGGCCGTACTTGGCCTCGACGGTTTTCACCGTCGCGTTGGTCTCGCCGTAGGGCGGCCGGAACAGCTTGGGTGTGCCGCCGCCCGCGCTCGCGATGGCCTGCTGGGTCCGGGAGATCTCCGAGTCGACCGTCGCCTGGGTCTGCTGCGTCAGGTGCGGGTGGGTGTAACTGTGGTTGCCGACCCACATCCCGGCATCGACCTGCGCCTTGACCTGCGAGGGGTAAGTGGCGGCGTACCGGCCCTCGTTGAACATCGTGGCCCGAAGGCCGTTCTGCTTCAGCGCGTTGAGCAGGGTGGGGGTGTTGCCGGACGGCCCGTCGTCGAAGGTGAGCCCGACGTACCCGGTGCAGGCGGCGGCCCGCGCCGGGGTGGCCGCGCCGACGGTACGGATGCCCGCGGCGGTCAGGGCGAGGACGGCCACCAGCCCGGCGACCAGGGAGCGTGAGCGTAACGAGAAGTGCGATGCGTCTCTCATCCGAAGTGGTCCTCCAGCCTCGGCAGTCGAGGGGTCAGGTCGCCGTGCAGGAGACGGTGGGCCAGGTCCAGTTGCCGTTGGGCTGGATGGTGGCGCCCCAACTGTTGCCGCTGCCATTGGGTTTGGCGGTCAGCACCTGGCTGCTCGGATAGGTGGCGGCGATGTTCCAGGTGGAGAGAACCTTGGCCGGGGCGGGCACGTTCATGGTCACGGTCCAGTTGCTGGCCCCGGAGACCGAGACGTTGAGGTTGTACCGATCGCTCCACTGCGTGCCGGCGGACAAGGTGGCGGCACAACCACTACTACCGCCGCCGCCCGAACTGGTGCCGCCCACGGTGATGTTGGAGTTCCCGCTGCTCTGATAACCCTCGGTGGCGAGGATCATGTAGTAGCTGAAGCTGCCCAGAGGCATCCCGGCCCGGGCCCAGGCGTCGAAGTGACTGCCGGTGGTGATGGTGCCGCCGGTCCGCTTCGACTGCCGGACGCTCCAGTACTGGTCGAAGGTCTTCGTGCCTTCCACGGAGGGGGCGTTGTACCGCGTGGTCTTGTAGATGTCGTACGTCCCGCCGTCACTGGTGACGGTGCCCTTGTACGTTCCCGTGGGCCGGTAGGTGCCCCAGTTGTCGACGATGTAGTACTCGACGAGCGGGTTCGACGTCCATCCGTACAGCGCCAGATACCCGTTGCCGGACGGATTGAAGGTCCCCGAGTACGTCACGCTCCGGCGCCCGCCGGTGCTCCAGCCCTTGCCGGCCACGAAGTTGCCGGTGTTGCTCCAGGAGGTGCTGTAGTTGCCACCGGCTCCGAGGTTCATGGAGACCGTCCCCTGGGAGTCGGTCCAGAACGAGTAGTAGTAGCCGTTGTCGGTACCGGTCTGGTTCGTGGTGACAACCGTGTCGGCACTCGCGGTGCCGGGGAGGGTCATCGCCGCGAGAAGAGCCAGCAGCAGGGCACAGGCGCCGCCGGCTAACCACCTGAAGTGCGTCGTGCGTGCGGGTGTGGTGTCCATGCGGCGTCAGTTTTGAACTGGCCCTGACAGCTGTCAATAGTTTCGGTGCGGGGAGCGAAATATTCGCTACCCGGACGACACGACAGGTCGTCAGATAACTCCAGTTCAATGCGCCACTTGAACGATTCATGGTTTGAGCCGCTAAGCGACAGGCAGAGCATCAAGATCTCTGGACCGAATGTTGCGACCGAATGTTTCGGAGATCTCCCGGTCAACCCTCAAGCCGGCCAGGCGCTCAGCAACTCGCCAGGGCCGTAGGCCGCATCGAGCCCCGGACAGTCGACTCCGCTGCGCGAGACCGCCACGACCGGAACAGGTTCGTCGGTGAGGGCGGCGCGGTGTCGGTGGAGGGCGGCCAAGTCGTGCCGGTCGAACGGGGACTGCTCCAGCCATTTGATGGAGCCGACGAAGAGCAGTTCCTTGGCGACGGGGGCGCGGTCCGCCCCGACGATGTCGATCTCGACGTCGTTCGTACGGGTCCAGTAGCCGCCCACCGCCGGGGCCGCGGGCAGGCTGCCATCGGGCAGTATCCGCGCCAGGGCCTCGCGGACGAGGGGCTCGACGGCTCGGCCACGCCAACTGGTCCAGTTCTCGCGGATGCGCGCCAAGGTCAGATCACCCCGCCCCCGCTCGATCTCCTCCATGGAGGGGCCGAGCAGGTGCAGCCAGAACCGCAGGTAGGGATCCGCCACCCGGTAGCGGCGATCCTTCGACGGACGCAGCGACACGGGCAGCTCCGCGGCGACGATCCGCTTGTCGGTGAGCAGTTCCAGGGCTCGCTGCAATGGCGTGGCCCCGATCCCGCCGGCCGCACGGGCGATGTTGGTGAAGGTCCGCTCACCACTGCCAATAGCCGCCAGCACGGTGCGTGCCTGAGCCTGCGGGGGAAATTCGGCGGCAAGCGAGCGCTCGGCCGAGACCAGCAGGGCCGACACCGGGTCGCTCAGCGCCTCGCCGAGAAAGTCCCACAGCCCCGTCCCTCGCGGCCACTCCGCGCAGATCAGCGGCAGCCCGCCGGTGACCAGCGCGGCGTCGAACGCTTCCGCCGGTTCCAACCCGAGCATCTGCCCCACCTCGGCGGGGTTCAGCGGCCCCAGCACCATCTCCCGGCCGCGCTGATGGAAGGGGCGTCCGTAGCTGTTCAGGGCTTCCATCATCGACAGATCGGAGCCGATGAGGACGAGCAGCACGGGCTTGGTCTCCAGCACTCGGTCCCAGGCCCGTTGCAGCATCCCCTCAAAGGCGCCGTCGGCATCCATCAGGTACGGCACCTCGTCGATGACCAGCACGCTCGCCCGGTCGTCGGGCAGCGCCGCCGCCAGCACCTCGAACGCGGCGTCCCAGCTGTCCGGTCGTGCAGCTGCCAGGAGCCGCGCCTGCGGCAGCGTCGACGTCTGGGCGTCCCGAGCGAGCCGTGCAAGATCATCGGTGACGGAGGCGCCGGTCGCCGCATAGAACAAGAACGGGGCCCCGGAGCGCTCCGCGAACCGCTCGACCAGACGCGACTTCCCCACCCGGCGCCGCCCGCGCAACATCACGCACCGGCCGGGCCGCTCCCCGTCGGCCCCGGCCACCACCTTCTGCAGCTCCCGCTCCAGAGTCGCCAGCTCCTGGCGACGACCTACGAAGTCCACCATGTCCGTCGACCTCCACCCATGACACTAACGACGATGTTAGTAACATAGACGTTAGTAGGGAGGGTGCGCGATCGGCCGTGCGGAGGAAGCAGGGGTTTCGGGTCGGCTACGTCACCCGCTACACGTTGAACCGGAACTCCACCACATCCCCGTCCTGCATCACATACTCCTTGCCCTCCATCCGCGCCTTCCCCTTCGCGCGGGCCTCCGCGACCGACCCCATCTCCACCAGGTCGGCGAAGGAGATGACCTCCGCCTTGATGAAGCCCTTCTGGAAGTCGGTGTGGATGACGCCGGCCGCCTCGGGGGCGGTGGCGCCCTTCTTGATGGTCCAGGCTCGGGATTCCTTGGGGCCGGCCGTGAGGTAGGTCTGGAGGCCGAGGGTGTCGAAGCCGACGCGGGCGAGGGTGGCGAGGCCGGGCTCGTCGGCGCCGACGGACTCCAGGAGTTCCATCGCGTCCTCCTCGTCCAGTTCGGCGAGGTCCTGCTCCAGCTTGGCGTTGAGGAAGATCGCCTCGGCGGGGGCGACCAGGGCACGCTGTTCGGTCTTGAAGTCCTCGTCGACCAGCTCGTCCTCGTCGACGTTGAAGACGTAGAGGAAGGGCTTCGTCGTCAGCAGGTGCAGGTCGTGGAGGAGTTCCTCCTTGCCCGAGCCCTGGACGATGCCCTGCGAGAAGAGGGTGTCGCCCCGCTCCAGGATCTCCTTCGCCGCCTCGACCGCCGCGACCTTCGGGACGATGTCCTTCTTGATGCGCGAGTCCTTCTGGAGGCGCGGCAGGACCTTCTCGATGGTCTGCAGGTCGGCGAGGATCAGCTCGGTGTTGATCGTCTCGATGTCGTCCTTGGGCGAGACCTTGCCGTCGACGTGCACGACGTTCTCGTCCTTGAAGGCGCGGATGACCTGGCAGATCGCGTCGGACTCACGGATGTTCGCCAGGAACTTGTTGCCCAGGCCCTCGCCCTCGGAGGCACCCTTCACGATGCCGGCGATGTCCACGAAGTCGACGGTCGCCGGGATGATCTTCTGGGAGGAGAAGATCTCGGCCAGCTTCGTCAGGCGCGCGTCGGGGACGCCGACCACGCCGACGTTCGGCTCGATCGTGGCGAACGGGTAGTTGGCCGCGAGCACGTCGTTCTTGGTCAGGGCGTTGAACAGGGTCGACTTGCCGACATTCGGCAGACCGACGATTCCGATCGTGAGCGACACGTTGCGACTTCCCGTACGTGAGAGACATCAGGGGGCTGGGACTTGGGGCGGCACTGGGGTTGCGGGCCCGGTCCTTACTTCGGTGCGCGGTCCTTCTTCGGTGCGCGGGCGGGCCGATCCACCAGTCTACGGCGTGCCCGCACCCGCCCCGGCTACCAGTCGAACGCTTGGCCAAGGTCCGTCCTCCGGCGTGTCCCGGAAGCGATTCGGCACATAAACCGACCTAAGTTTGTCCAGTGGAGCAACACAGGACGCGACCCCCGCAGCACGGACCGCGACGCGGCACACCCCCGCTGCCCCCGCAGGCGACGCGCGGCGAGAACGGCAGCGGCGGGAGTGGCAGGAGCGGCGGTGCGCGCCCGGCACCGCGTCGCCCGGCGAGCCGCCCGGCCGCCCGCCAGGCCACGCCCGTACGCCGGCCCGGTCCGCCGCTGGCCGATGCCGTGCGGCGGATGCCCAACCCGCGGCTGACGGGGCTGGGCGGCGGGCTGTTCTGCGGGGCGGTGATGTTCGTGCTCGGCTGCCTGGACGCGCTGCTGTTCGGGTCGTCCCTGACCGTCTACGGCGTGCTGTTCCTGCCGGTGTGCGTGCTGACCGCGTGCTGGGTGCGGCGGGGCGACCTGGTGACCGCCCCGGTCGTCGTCCCCATCGCCTTCGCCGTCGGCCTGCTGCCCGTCGCCGACAGCAACGGCGGGTTCCTCGGCCGCCTGATGGGCCTGGTGACAGCCCTCGCCACCCAGGCCGGCTGGCTGTACGGCGGCACCCTCGTCGCGGGCCTGATCGCCTCCGCCCGCAAGATCCAGCTCATGCGCCAGCGCACGGCGGCGGCACGGGCCGGTCGCCGGTGACCTGACGGGGGCGCCGTCCGGCAGCCGCCGGCCACCCACCGGCTCCCGCCTGCCTGACGCGAGCGCCACCCACCAACCGCCGACGGCGACCCGACCGAACCCCCGCCTACCGGCCTACCGCCCGCCGTCCCGCCCCGCCGCATGCATCGCCGCCCCCACGATCCCCGCGTTGTTCTGCAACTGCGCCGGGACGATCTCCGCCTTGATGTCCTCGATGAAGTGCAGGAACTTGTCGGCCTTGCGGCTGACGCCGCCGCCGATGATGAACAGCTCGGGCGTGAACAGCATCTCGACATGGGCCAGGTATTTCTGGACGCGGTGCGCCCAGTGCTCCCAGGTCAGCTCGCCGTCGTCCTTGGCCTTGCTGGAGGCGCGTGTCTCCGCGTCGTGGCCGTGCAGCTCCAGATGGCCCAGCTCGGTGTTCGGGACGAGGACGCCGTCCACGAAGACCGCGCTGCCGATACCGGTGCCGAAGGTCAGAAGAATGACCGTGCCCTTGCGGTCGCGGCCCGCGCCGAAGGCCATCTCGGCGACGCCCGCCGCGTCCGCGTCATTGACGACCGTCACGTCATGGCCGCCGAGCCGGTCGCTGAACAGCACGCGCGCGTCCGTGTCGATCCAGCTCTTGTCGACGTTGGCCGCCGTACGGATCGTCGATCCGCCCGTCACCACGCCCGGGAACGTCAGCCCGACCGGGCCCGTCCAGCCGAAGTGCTCGACGACCTCCTTGACGCCGTCCGCCACTCCGTCGGGCGTCGCCGGGTGCGGAGTGAGCACCTTGAAGCGCTCCTCCGCCAGGTCGCCCTTGTCCAAATCCACAGGGGCGCCCTTGATCCCGGACCCACCGATGTCCACACCGAAGATCTGCATGGCTCTACGTTACGACGATGGACTGACAGTCACTCAGCGGAGGCGGTATCCGTAACGGATCCCGCACCGGATCCAGTACCCGATCCCGTACCCGACCCCGCTCCGGATCCACCGCGCTCGGCGACCAGCGCGGCCGCCTCGTCCCGCAGGTCCCGGCGCAGCTCCTTGGGCAGGGAGAACGTGATGGACTCCTCGGCCGCCCGGACCAGCTCGACGTCCTCGAAGCCGCGCTGCGAGAGCCACTCCAGGACCTGCTCGACCAGGATCTCCGGCACCGAGGCGCCGGAGGTGACGCCGACCGTGGAGACACCCTCCAGCCAGGCCTCGTCGATCTCGTCCGCGAAGTCCACCAGGTAGGCCTCGCGGGAGCCGGCGAGCTTGGCGACCTCGACGAGCCGTACGGAGTTGGAGGAGTTCTTCGAACCGACCACGATCACCAGCTCGGCCTCCTCGCCCATCTGCTTCACGGCGAGCTGACGGTTCTGGGTGGCGTAGCAGATGTCGTCGCTGGGCGGCGAGATGAGCTGCGGGAACTTCTCCTTCAACGCATCCACCGTCTCCATGGTCTCGTCGACGGAGAGCGTGGTCTGCGAGAGCCATACGACCTTGGACGGGTCGCGGACCTCCACCTTGGAGACGTCCTCCGGGCCGTCGACCAGGGTGATGTGGTCGGGGGCCTCCCCGGAGGTGCCGATGACCTCCTCGTGGCCCTCGTGCCCGATCAAGAGGATGTCGTAGTCGTCGTTGGCGAAGCGGACGGCTTCCTTGTGGACCTTGGTGACCAGCGGGCAGGTCGCGTCGATGGTGGCGAGCCTGCCCCGCGCGGCCTCCTCGTGGACGACGGGGGCCACACCGTGCGCGGAGAACATCACGATGTTCCCCTCGGGGACCTCCTCCGTCCGCTCGACGAAGACGGCGCCCTTCTTCTCGAGGGTCTGCACGACGTACTTGTTGTGCACGATCTCGTGCCGGACATAGATCGGAGCCCCGTACTGCTCCAGGGCTTTCTCGACGGCGATCACGGCGCGGTCCACACCCGCGCAGTAGCCCCGGGGGGCGGCGAGCAGGACACGGCGGCCAGGCGAAGCAGTCATGGGAACCATCGTAAGGCCGCGCCCGACGGGTCAAAGATCGCCTCCTTGGGGAGACTGGCCGTGCGGTGGGAGGGGTGGGGAAGGACTCGACGGGCGAGGCACAGGCGGAGGCACGATGTCCGGGACCGGCACGGCGGCACGAACGGACGAGGCGGGGCACGACCTGCGACGGAGCCTGGGCTTCCGGGACCTCGTCGTCTACGGGCTGCTGTTCATCGCCCCGATGGCGCCCGTCGGCGTGTTCGGCACCCTGGACGCGAAGTCGCACGGGGCGGTGGCGCTGGTCTACGTCGTCGCGACGATCGCCATGGCGTTCACCGCTTTCAGCTACGCGCAGATGGTGCGGGTGGTCCCCCTGGCGGGGTCGGTGTTCGCCTACGCGCGCGTGGCGCTCGGCAAGGAGGCGGGGTTCGTCGCCGGCTGGATGGCGATGCTGGACTACCTGCTCATCCCGGCGGTGGCGTACCTGTTCTCCGGGATCGCGATGAACTCCCTGGTCCCTGAGGTCTCGCGCTGGGTGTGGACGGCGATCGCGGTCGTCGTCACGACCCTGCTGAACCTGTGGGGTGTTCGGGCCGCGGCCCGGGTGGGCTTCCTGGTCCTGGCGATGGAGATCGTCGTGCTGCTGATCTTCGTCGTGTCGGCCGTCGTCGTGCTCGCGCGGGACGGGGCCGAGCGGGGGTGGCTGTCGCCGCTGTCCGGGGACGGCACCCAGGGGGCGTTCGCGCTGTCGGCGGTGATCGGCGCGGTGTCGGTGGCGGTGCTGTCGTATCTCGGCTTCGACGCGATCGCGTCCTTCGCGGAGGAGGTCACGGGCGGCTCGGAGAAGGTCGCCCGCGCGGTGCTGTTCTGTCTGGCCCTGGCGGGCGTGCTGTTCGTGGCGCAGTCGTATCTGGTGGCGCTCCTGGAGCCGACGACGTCCGCCCAACTGGCCGCCGATCCGGGCAAGCAGGGGACGGCCTTCTACGACGCCGTGGACACCTCCGTCGGTACCTGGCTGCACGATCTGGTGGCCGTGAGCAAGGCGATCGGCGCGGCCTTCGCGGCGCTGGCCGGGCAGGCGGCCGCGGGGCGGCTGCTGTTCGCCATGGGCCGCGAGCGCAGGCTCCCTCGGGCGCTGTCGAAGACGGACTCCGGGGTGCCGCGCGTCGCGCTGCTCTGCGCGGCCGTCATCACCCTGGTCGCCGCGGTCTGGGCGGCCCGCCGGGACGACGGGATGGACCACCTGGTGTCGGTCGTCGACATCGGCGCGTTGACGGCCTTCACGCTGCTGCACGCGAGCGTGGTGAGCTGGTTCGCGGTCCGCCGGGCCGGCGGCCCGGTCGTCTGGTGGCGGCACGTGCTGATGCCGGTGCTCGGAGCGGCGATCACCGTCGCGGTCATCGTCGA
Source organism: Streptomyces sp. NPDC001002 (assembly GCF_053599215.1). Taxonomy (NCBI): domain Bacteria; kingdom Bacillati; phylum Actinomycetota; class Actinomycetes; order Kitasatosporales; family Streptomycetaceae; genus Streptomyces; species Streptomyces sp. NPDC001002. The sequence goes on from NZ_JBSFLV010000002.1 coordinate 25,073, forward strand.
GGCGTCGGGGACGGCCCAGGTGGTGGGTGCGGTGTGGCTGGCGATCGGGTTGGCGGTGCTGTTCGCGCAACGGCGGCGGGGGCCGGCGGCGGACTGAGCCGCGTCCGGCCCGTTGTCGGTGCCTGCGGATACGCTCACCTGCATGGCTCTCAACACGTCCGCGGAAGCGCCGCTCCCCGTCGGTGAGGTCTCCCGGCTGATCGGGGGGTGGATCGACCGGCTCGGGGCGGTGTGGGTCGAGGGGCAGATCACCCAGCTGTCGCGGCGACCCGGCGCCGGTGTGGTGTTTCTGACGCTGCGTGATCCCTCGTACGACATCTCGATCAGCGTGACCTGTTTCCGGCAGGTGTTCGACACGGTCGCCGATGTGGTGAGCGAGGGCGCGCGGGTCGTCGTACAGGCGAAGCCCGAGTGGTATGCGCCGCGGGGGCAGTTGTCGTTGCGGGCCACGGAGATAAAGCCGGTCGGGGTGGGGGAACTGCTCGCGCGGCTGGAGCAGTTGAAGAAGTCGCTGGCCGCCGAGGGGCTGTTCGCGCCGGAGCGGAAGAAGGCGCTGCCCTTTCTGCCGCAGTTGATCGGGCTGGTCTGCGGACGCGCCTCCGCCGCCGAGCGGGACGTGCTGGAGAACGCGCGGCACCGCTGGCCCGCCGTCCGCTTCGAGGTGCGCAATGTCGCCGTTCAGGGCGTGCACGCGGTGCCGCAGGTCGTGCAGGCCGTGAAGGAGCTCGACGAGACCGAGGGCGTCGACGTGATCATCGTCGCGCGCGGCGGCGGCAGCGTGGAGGACCTGCTGCCCTTCTCCGACGAGCAGCTCGTGCGCGTGGTCGCCGAGTGCCGTACGCCGGTCGTGTCGGCCATCGGGCACGAGCCCGACAACCCGCTCCTGGACTACGTGGCCGACCTGCGGGCCTCCACCCCCACCGACGCCGCCAAGAAGGTCGTACCGGACGTGGGCGAGGAGTACGAGCGCGTGCGGCAGCTGCGCGACCGGGCCCGGCGCTCGGTGCGGGCCTTCGTCGAGCGGGAGGAGCGCGGGCTGGCGCAGGCGCTGGCGCGGCCCTCGATAGAGGATCCGCACCGGATGGTGGACGAGCGGGCCGACCATGTCGCGTCCCTGCTCGACCGGGGGCGGCGCACCCTGGGGCATCTCCTGGACCGCGCCGACTCCGAGCTGACGCACACGCACGCGCGCGTGGTGGCGCTCTCCCCGGCCGCCACCCTCAAGCGCGGGTACGCGGTGCTGCAGAAGGCCGACGGTCATGTGGTCCGCGCGCCGGACGACGTGACGGCGGCGGAGTCCCTGCGGGCGCGGGTCGCCGAGGGCGAGTTCACGGTTCGAGTCGACGCGGGCGATGCATAGGGTGGGCGGAATGACCAGCAAGGTGGCGGAAGAGACGCTCGGGTACGAGCAGGCGCGGGACGAGCTGATCGAGGTCGTGCGACGCCTGGAGGCGGGCGGTACGACGCTGGAGGAGTCCCTGGCGCTCTGGGAGCGGGGCGAGGAGCTGGCCAAGGTGTGCCGGCGCTGGCTGGACGGCGCCCGGGCACGGCTGGACGCGGCGCTGGCGGAGGAAGAGACCGGGGAGACGGACGAGGCCGACGCCGAGTAGGCACGGCACCGAGTAGCGAGTACCGAGCAGGGGCGGCACCGAGCGGAACAACGGTGCCGCCCCTGCCGTATGCGCCGACCGGAATGGCCGACCACCGTGGCCGAGCCCGGTGGCCGACCCGCCAGCCGATCACGTATGTGAAGCGGATCACGTCACCCCGCTTTTTGTTGAACCTTGAACTTCATCTGGCGTACCTTCATGCCGTAAGCAGATCCGGACCGCGGTCCGGTTACCCGGTTCCAGGCTACCCCCGAGGAAGTTCACGCATGTCTCTCGCCCTTGACCCCACCGCCCAGGACCTGCTGTTCCGCGAGGCCCGCACCGCCAACACCTTCACCGACGAGCCGGTGACCGACGAGCAGGTGCAGGCGATCTACGACCTGGTCAAGTACGGCCCGACGTCCATGAACCAGTCGCCCCTGCGCGTCACCCTGGTCCGCTCCCCCGAGGCCCGCGAGCGCCTGGTGCGGCACCTGGCCGAGGGCAACCAGAAGAAGACCGCCGCCGCCCCGCTGGTCGCGATCCTCGCCGCGGACAACGAGTTCCACGAGGAACTGCCCACCCTCTTCCCGCACTTCCCGCAGGCCAAGGACGCCGTCTTCGCCGAGCGCCCGGTCCGCGAGGCCAACGCCGCCCTGAACGCCGCGCTGCAGGCCGCGTACTTCATCATCGGCATCCGCGCCGCCGGCCTCGCCGCGGGCCCGATGACCGGTCTCGACCTCGCGGGCGTCCAGAAGGAGTTCCTGGACGACGACCACACCCCGCTGATGGTCGTCAACATCGGCAAGCCGGGCGAGGACGCCTGGTTCCCGCGCTCCCCGCGACTGGCGTACGACGAGGTCGTCACCACCGTCTGAGAACGGCCCCGACACGCGTGAAGGCCCCCGGCACATCCGCCGGGGGCCTTCGTCGTACGTGGGGTGGCAGGTCACTCCATCTTCAGCGCCCGCGCCATCTCCGTCAGTTGCGCGTACGAGCCCGTGCCCGCGACCACCGTCGTCGCGCCCTTCTCCGACAGCACGAGGGCGTCGTAGCGACCGCCGGTGTACCGCGTCCAGGTGCGGCCCTCGATCCGCTGCGTGGCCTTGGTCGCCTCGGCGCCCTGGCTTGCGGTGTCTATGAACGCGCCCGGCTTCTGAGTCGACTGCTCGACCTGCACGTACTGACCACCGGGGGCGTTGAAGCCGAGGTGCCAGGCGTCGAACTCGTCGCCGCGGAAGCGGACGGAGGTCGCCTTCCAGCCCGTGGACAGGCCCTCCGGGGCGGCCACCGGATAGGAGGCGGCGCGGCGCGCGGTGAGCAGCTCGACGCGGTAGTCGACCGGCTTGATGTCCGGGGGTGAGTCGTCGTGCGGGATGAAGACGTAGATGACCGCCGCCGCGATCATGATCAGGCCCAGGGACAGAATCATGTCCCGGACCGTCTTCTGCCTGCCGGTCCTGCCGGTCGCGCCGGTCTTGCCGGTCTCGCTGTTCGAACCTGCCACGCGCCCCATCGTCGCAGGTGCCCGGCCCGCTCATCCGTGGGGGCCCCTGCTCATTTTGTCGGACTGACGATAGAGTCGATGGTCGAACCCTCATCCGGCCGTCGTCGTATCAGAAAGGTGCGCCTCGATGACCGAGCATCATCACTTGCCGACCGAACTCGAAGTCCCCAGCGAAGCCCCCGACCGCAACCTCGCCCTTGAGCTCGTCCGAGTGACCGAAGCCGCCGCGATGGCCGCGGGCCGCTGGGTCGGGCGCGGCGACAAGAACGGTGCGGACGGTGCCGCGGTGCGCGCCATGCGGACCCTCGTCTCCACCGTCTCGATGAACGGCGTCGTCGTCATCGGTGAGGGCGAGAAGGACGAGGCGCCGATGCTCTTCAACGGCGAGCGCGTCGGTGACGGCACCGGGCCCGAGTGCGACATCGCCGTCGACCCGATCGACGGGACCACGCTCAACGCCAAGGGCATGCCGAACGCGATCGCCGTGCTGGCCGCCGCGGACCGGGGTTCGATGTTCGACCCGTCCGCCGTGTTCTACATGGACAAGCTGGTCACCGGGCCCGAGGCCGCCGAGTTCGTCGACATCGAGGCCCCGATCTCGGTGAACGTCCGCCGGGTCGCCAAGGCCAAGCGGGTCACGCCCGAGGACGTCACCGTCGTCGTCCTGGACCGGCCGCGGCACGACGGGATCATCAAGGAGATCCGGGAGACCGGTGCGCGGATCAAGCTGATCTCCGACGGCGATGTCGCGGGCTCGATCCTGGCGCTGCGCGAGGGCACCGGCGTCGATCTGCTGCTCGGTATCGGCGGCACCCCCGAGGGCATCATCTCGGCCTGTGCCGTGAAGTGCCTGGGCGGTGTGATCCAGGGCAAGTTGTGGCCGAAGGACGACGCCGAGCGGCAGCGGGCGCTGGACGCCGGGCACGACCTGGACCGGGTGCTCACCAACGACGACCTGGTGTCGGGCGAGAACGTGTTCTTCGTCGCGACCGGGATCACGGACGGGGAGCTGCTGCGGGGTGTGCGGTACCGCTCGGAGACCGCGACCACCGACTCCATCGTGATGCGGTCCAAGTCCGGCACGGTCCGGCGGATCGACTCGGAGCACCGGCTGAGCAAGCTGCGGGCGTACAGCGCGATCGACTTCGACCGCGCCAAGTAGGGCCCCACAACGGCCGATCCAGAACGCGAAGGGCGCCCCCGGTGCGGTGGGGGCGCCCTTCGCGTGTGTCAGCCTGCCTGCGCTATGCGGCCCGACGCCCTCGCCGCCTTCTTCAACTCCATGTCGCGGCGGCGCCTGCGGGCCAGGACCACTCGGCGTTCCGCTGCGGTGAGTCCGCCCCAGACTCCGTAGGGCTCGGGTTGCAGCAGTGCGTGTTCTCGGCACTCGACCATGACCGGACAGCCGGCGCAGACGCGCTTCGCGGCCGCCTCACGGGAGAGTCGGGCGGCGGTGGGTTCCTTGGACGGTGCGAAGAACAGGCCGGCCTCGTCGCGCCGGCACACCGCCTCGGTGTGCCAGGGTGCGTCTTGGTCCCTGTCCCGCACTGGCACCCGCTGGGCCGGAACGGCAGCGACCTGCAGGGACGAATGCGGCGGTTGCAGCACGGTCTACTCCTGACGACGGCTTCGCGAGCGAGAGACGATGCAGCAAGGCCTACCCGCTGTGCGCGTGCCTATGCACTGAGTTCCGAACCGCTGGGAATCCAGAGGGCCTTGGTCCGATGCAGTCCCATCGCGGGTGGACCAACTCCCTCCGGAAACCGCTCGATTCGCAACCGTCAACGGTCCAGGTGCTTGCGCAAATTCTTGTCGACCTTGCGCTGAACCCGATCGATGATGTCCGCGACGAGCTTGCCGCGCTTCGCCTTGCCTTCGACATTGCCCAGTACGGCCCACCCGTCGACGTACACGACGGGCGCCTCCGGGTCCTCCGCGTCGAGGTTGTCCACCTCGAAGTTGCCGAGCACACCGCCGCCGGTGCCGCGCAGCGACACGTTCTCCGGGACGCGGATCTGGATGTCGCCGAAGACCGAGACGACCTTGATCATGACCTGTTGGTACTCGAAGATCGCCTCGCTGAGGTCTATCTCCACCGAGCCGAAGATCGAGTACGCGTGGATCCGGCGCCCCGCGCGCCAGCGGCCCTTGCGGACGGCGGCGCTGAAGACCGCCACGACGTTGTCGTCGGCCTCCGCCGGGACCTCGCCCGGGGCGGGGCGGTCGGCGGCGAAGGACGGGGCGGCACGGCGGTGCGCGACCGGCAGGTCCCGGACGAAGACCTCCAGCTCACCCACCGTCTTGGCGGCGAGCACGCCCTCGACCCGCTCGGCGTGCTCATCGGGCGTGAGCCGGCCCTCGGCGAGGGCCTCGCGCAGGATGTCGGCGATACGGTCCCGGTCGGCGTCCGAGGCGCGCAGCTCGACGACCTCGGGGTCGGCGGCACGGGGGGCCTTGTCCTGCTGCTGGGGCTGCTTCTGAAGGTCCACGACAGCAGCGTACCCAAACGCGATAGATCGCGACTAGGGGGTGTGGACGACCAACTCCGGCCAACTGAGGATTACCTCACAAGGACCGTGTCAGTGGCAGGTTCTACGCTGGTGGGCGCCCGCCGGCGTCGACGGGTGACCGTCTGTCGAGTGAGGAATGGGCTGAGATGCCTGAGTTCGCGTACACCGATCTGCTCCCCATGGGAGAGGACACCACCCCCTACCGGCTGGTGACCTCCGAGGGTGTCTCCACCTTCGAGGCCGACGGGCGGACCTTCCTCAAGGTGGAGCCGGAGGCGCTGCGCAAGCTCGCCGAGGAGGCCATCCACGACATCCAGCACTATCTGCGGCCCGCGCACCTGGCGCAGCTGCGGCGCATCATCGACGACCCCGAGGCGTCGAGCAACGACAAGTTCGTGGCGCTCGACCTGCTGAAGAACGCGAACATCGCGGCCGCCGGCGTGCTGCCCATGTGCCAGGACACCGGCACGGCGATCGTCATGGGCAAGCGCGGGCAGCACGTCCTCACCGAAGGTGAGGACGAGAAGGCGCTCTCCCGCGGCATCTACGACGCCTACCTGAACCTCAATTTGCGGTACTCGCAGATGGCCCCGCTGACCATGTGGGACGAGAAGAACACCGGGTCGAACCTGCCCGCCCAGATCGAGCTGTACGCGACCGACGGCGGCGCCTACAAGTTCCTGTTCATGGCCAAGGGCGGCGGCTCGGCCAACAAGTCGTTCCTCTACCAGGAGACGAAGGCGGTCCTCAACGAGGGCTCCATGATGAAGTTCCTTGAGGAGAAGATCCGTTCGCTGGGCACGGCCGCCTGTCCGCCGTACCACCTGGCGATCGTGGTCGGCGGGACGAGCGCGGAGTACGCGCTGAAGACCGCGAAGTACGCCTCCGCGCACTACCTGGACGAGATCCCGGCCGAGGGCTCGGAGCTGGGGCACGGCTTCCGGGACAAGGAGCTGGAGCAGAAGGTCTTCGAGCTGACACAGCGGATCGGGATCGGGGCGCAGTTCGGCGGCAAGTACTTCTGCCACGACGTGCGCGTGGTGCGGCTGCCGCGGCACGGGGCGTCCTGCCCGGTCGCCATCGCCGTCTCCTGCTCCGCCGACCGCCAGGCGCTGGCGAAGGTGACGGCCGAGGGCGTCTTCCTGGAGCAGCTGGAGACGGACCCGGCGCGCTTCCTGCCGGAGACCACCGACGAGCACCTGGACGAGTCCGACGTCGTCCGCATCGACCTCAACCAGCCGATGGACGACATCCTCGCCGAGCTGACCAAGTACCCGGTGAAGACCCGGCTCTCGCTCTCCGGCCCGCTGGTCGTGGCCCGCGACATCGCGCACGCCAAGATCAAGGAACGCCTGGACGCGGGCGAGGAGATGCCGCAGTACCTGAAGGACCACCCGGTGTACTACGCGGGTCCGGCGAAGACCCCCGAGGGGTACGCGTCGGGTTCCTTCGGGCCGACGACGGCCGGGCGCATGGACTCCTACGTCGAGCAGTTCCAGGCCGCGGGTGGCTCCAAGGTGATGCTCGCCAAGGGCAACCGCAGCAAACAGGTCACCGACGCGTGCGACGCGCACGGCGGCTTCTACCTCGGCTCCATCGGCGGCCCGGCCGCGCGGCTCGCCCAGGACTGCATCAAGAAGGTCGAGGTCGTCGAGTACGAGGAGCTCGGCATGGAGGCGGTCTGGAAGATCGAGGTCGAGGACTTCCCCGCGTTCGTCGTCGTCGACGACAAGGGCAACGACTTCTTCCAGGACCCGGCCCCCGCACCGACGTTCACGACGATCCCGGTGCGCGGACCCGGCCTCGCGTGACCGTGTGATCCTGTGACGGACGCCCGCCCCTGATTGGCGCAGGGGCGGGCGTCGTCGTTCCAGGTCGGGACCGGTCAGCCGGCGCAGAGCACGATGTCGACCGTGTCGCCCGGCTTGACGGCCTTCGGGGCGTGCGGGGAGACCCCGATCACCGAGCCCGGCTTGCAGCCCTTGACCGCCTTCTTGGTGACGCTGCCGAGCTTCGTCTGGGTCTTCTCCAGGACGGCCTTGGCCATCTGCAGGTCGTAGCCGCCGACCTCCATCCGGATGTGGGTCCCGTCGGCGAAGGTGTAGAGCAGCGTGGTGGCGTCGCTGTCGGCGGGGGTGGTGGCCGTGCTGCTGGTGCTCGACGCGGCCGGGGTCGAGCTGTTGCTGCTCGCGACCGAGGTGGCCAGGGCCGTGCCCCCGCCGGCCGCGATGAGCGCGGCGGCGACCGCCGCGATGCCGACGGCACGGCGGCGACGGGTACGGCGCTCGATCTGCGGGGCGTCGAACTCGGGGGTCTCGGCGGAGTCGGCGAGTCGGTTCATGGCGTTCATCAGTTCCTCTTCGAAAGATGTGCGGCCGGAAGGCCGTGCGTCGCCGTACGAGGTCATCGGATCCCTTCCGTGTGCTGCCGCCGGGCCGAAGGGCCGGAGAGTGCGGGGAACTGGCTTCTGAGCTTCTCGATGCCCCGGGCCAGCTGGGAGCGGACCGTGCTCGGCGTGATGCCGAGGTCGGCCGCTATCTCGCCGTCCGAGAGATCGTGGAAGTACCGGAGCACCACCACCGTCCGCATCCGCATGGGCAGTTGCTGCAGCGCGCGCACCAACTGGTCCCTGCTGTCCACCTGTCCGTACTCGTCCCCCGGGGCGACGGTGTCGCCGGTGTCCGGGTGCGGAGTCGTGGTCAGGCGGCGGAATCTGCGCCAGCGGTCGTTGGCCAGGTTCACCATGATCCGCCGGACGTAGGCGTCCGGAGCGTCCTTCGAGGCGATGACGCGCCACTTGCGGCAGGCCTTCTCCAGCGTCTCCTGGACCAGGTCCTCCGCCGCCTCACGGTCGCCCGTGAGGACGAGGGCGCCCCGGAACAACGCGGTCGATCGAGCGGCCACGAATTCCTGGAAGTCCGACGCCGGAAAACCCTGGGCCGGTAAGTCCGATGCCTTGAAGTAGGTCCCCACACGCTCCTCCCTTCCTGTCACCCCTTCTCGACGTGGACACGTCCGCTTCTGCTGCACGGCCGTACTGAGACCTGGGTCACAGGGCGGAAACCCGTTCGGGCGAAGTACGCGAAGAACGGCCCTGGTCCGGAACATCCGGGCCGCCCCGTTCGCTGTACCGGACATGAGCGACTACCGCATCGAGCACGACTCCATGGGCGAGGTCCGCGTGCCCGCCGACGCCAAGTGGCGGGCGCAGACACAGCGGGCCGTAGAGAACTTCCCCGTCTCCGGACAGCGGATCGAGCGCGCGCACATCGAGGCGCTGGCGCGGATCAAGGGGGCCGCGGCGAAGGTGAACGCACGCCTCGGGGTGCTCGACAAGGACATCGCCGAGGCGATCCAGGAGGCGGCGGCGGAGGTCGCGCGCGGGGACTGGGACGACCAGTTCCCCGTCGACGTGTTCCAGACGGGCTCGGGCACGTCCTCCAACATGAACACGAACGAGGTCATCGCGACCCTGGCGACGGAGCGCCTTGGCCGGGACGTCCATCCGAACGACCATGTGAACGCCTCCCAGTCGTCCAACGACGTCTTCCCGTCCTCCCTGCACATCGCCGCCACCGCCGCCGTCACCCGCGACCTCGTGCCCGCTCTGGAGCACCTCGCCGCCTCCCTGGAGCGCAAGGCCGAGGAGTTCGCGGACGTCGTCAAGTCCGGCCGCACGCACCTGATGGACGCGACGCCGGTCACGCTGGGCCAGGAGTTCGGCGGCTACGCGGCCCAGGTGCGGTACGGCGTCGAGCGGCTGCACGCCTCCCTCCCCCGGCTGGCCGAGCTGCCGCTGGGCGGCACGGCGGTGGGCACCGGCATCAACACCCCGCCCGGCTTCTCCGCGGCCGTCATCGAGGAGGTCGCCCGCGCCACGGAGCTGCCGCTCACCGAGGCCCGCAACCACTTCGAGGCGCAGGGCGCCCGGGACGGCGTCGTCGAGACCAGCGGGCAGCTGCGGACGATCGCCGGTTCGCTCACCAAGATCTCCAACGACCTGCGCTGGATGGCCTCCGGGCCCCGCACCGGCCTCGCCGAGATCTCCCTCCCCGACCTCCAGCCCGGCTCGTCGATCATGCCCGGCAAGGTCAACCCGGTCGTCCCGGAGGCCGTCCTCATGGTCGCCGCGCAGGTCGTGGGCAACGACGCGACGGTGGCCGCCGCCGGCGCCGCGGGCAACTTCGAGCTCAACGTGATGCTGCCGGTGATCGCGAAGAACGTCCTGGAGTCGGTCCGGCTGCTGGCCAACGTCTCCCGGCTGCTGGCCGACCGTACGATCGACGGCATCGTGGCCCACCGCGAGCGGGCCCGCGAGTACGCCGAGTCCTCGCCGTCCGTGGTGACCCCGCTGAACAAGTACATCGGGTACGAGGAGGCCGCCAAGGTCGCCAAGAAGGCGCTGGCCGAGCGGAAGACCATCCGCCAGGTGGTGCTGGAGGGCCCGTACGTCGAACGCGGCGACCTCACCGTCGAACAGCTCGACGAGGCCCTGGATGTACTGCGCATGACGCACCCGTAACCGATTGCGAACCAGAACCACAGTGTTCGTGAACCGTGACACGGACCGCAGCGTCGTATGCCTGTGGCACCTAATATCTGTGCATGGCAGAGGGCGGAGCGGTGAGAGCTGAAGCGGAAGCGGGCGGTTCGACGGGATTCTGGGCCCCCGGGGACCGGATCCTGTGGCGCTACCGGGAGAACGCGGGCCCGGGTTTTCACATCGCGCGCCCCGTCACGGTCGTGCGTGACGACGCCGAGCTGCTCGCCGTGTGGCTCGCGCCCGGCACCGAGTGCGTGAAGCCGGTGCTCAGCGACGGTACGCCGGTGCACCAGGAGCCGCTGGAATCGCGCTACACCAAGCCGCGCACCGTCCAGCGCGACACCTGGTTCGGCACGGGCGTGCTGAAGCTGGCGCGACCCGGTGAGCCCTGGTCGGTGTGGCTGTTCTGGGAGCCGGGCTGGCAGTTCAAGAACTGGTACGTGAATCTGGAGTCGCCGCTGGTCCGTTGGGCCGGCGGCGTCGATTCCGAGGACCACTTCCTCGACATCTCCGTGCACCCGGACCGCAGTTGGCACTGGCGGGACGAGGACGAGTTCGCACAGGCCCAGCGGGACGGGCTGATGGACGCCGAAGTCGCCGAGCGGGTACGGGAGGCGGGGCGTTCGGCGGTGGAGGTGATCCGCGCCTGGGGCCCGCCGTTCCGCGACGGATGGCAGCACTGGCGCCCGGATCCGTCGTGGGATGTACCGTCACTCCCGGAGGGCTGGGACCGTATGCCCGCGCACATGTCCACATGAGACCCTTGATGCGCCCCCGGTCCGCAACCGTAGGATCGTCCTCCGCAAGGGCGCGCAGTAGCAACTCCCGGAGCATGCGCTGGGCTTGACCGATCGTCACCGAGGGGCGGCAGGACGTGAGCGAGGGGTACGAGGGCAACACCGACAGGGCCTGCGTGGACGCGGGTCCTGGCCCTGGGAGCCGCAGACGGTGCGCCGGTGGCGCAGGAACAGCTTCTGACCACGCGGGAATTCCGTTCCTGGGACACGCATTCCGGGTATCGGGTTTTCTGCGGGACGAACTGCGCGCGCGGCGCGCAGCCCCGGACGGACGGATTCGACACGCGTGACGGAGCACCCCATCTCCTTCGAGCGCCCACAGCCGGGCGTCGACCCCGCTGACCCCCGCGGGGCGCTCCTGCACACCCCGACACCGGCGACGGCATCGCCCTCGGCCGCCTTACCCGCACAGGCGCGCACGGGCGAGACACCGTCGACTCCCGGCACGGCCCACCCATGCGACAAGGACAAGGGCAAGGGGGCGGATCCGGCCACTCCCGCGGGCGGCTCCGAGCACTCGCAGCCGGCCGTCGCCGAGCCGGACACGCACCGGCCGCGGCCCGCGCCCGAGGGCATCCCGGCCCAGCCCGGCGCCGAGCAGGCCGGGCAGCAGAACTCCGGCGACTCCGAGCGCCGCACCGGACAGGGACTGCCGCCCGGGCGGCCCACGCCCATGCGGCGGGACGGGGACCGGCTGCGGTTCGTGGGCGCCGCCACCCGGCGGATCGCCCGCGGCATCGACCTCGACGAGATCGTCATGGGGCTGTGCCGGGCCACCGTCCCGACGTTCTCGGACGCGATCCTGGTCTATCTGCGCGACCCGCTGCCGGTCGGCGACGAGCGCCCCACAGGCCCGCTGCTGCTGCGCCTGCGCCGCACCGACCGGATACCGGCGGAGCGGGACAGCGAGGCCGGGTTCACGCCCGCGCTCCAGCCGGAGCCCGCCGAGGTGACCGAACTGGACCTGCTCGGCGCCGAGTTGTGCGAGGTCCGCCCCGGCAGCGCGCTCGCCGAGGTGCTGCGCGGGGTCCGCCCGGTCTTCACGGACGCGCCCGCGGCCCGCGCCGCCCTGCCCGAACTGCTCGGCGACGGCTGCGAGTTCAGCGTGCCCGGCGGCCAGCGCGCGATCCTCGCCCCGCTGCGCGGCCGGCGCCGGGTGATCGGCGCCGCGCTCTTCCTGCGCCGCCCCGAGCGGATCGCCTTCGAGCCGGACGACCTGCTGGTCGCGGCCCAACTGGCCACGCACAGCGCGCTCGGCATCGACAAGGCCGTGCTGTACGGCCGCGAGGCCTACATCGCCGACGAGCTCCAGCGCACGATGCTGCCCGAGACGCTCCCGCGCCCCACCGGCGTCCGGCTGGCCTCCCGCTACCTCCCGGCCGCCGAGACGGCCCGGGTCGGCGGCGACTGGTACGACGCCATCCCGCTGCCCGGCAGCCGGGTGGCCCTCGTGGTCGGCGATGTCATGGGCCACTCCATGACCTCCGCGGCGATCATGGGCCAGCTGCGCACGACGGCCCAGACCCTGGCCGGCCTCGACCTGCCCCCGCAGGAGGTCCTGCACCACCTGGACGAACAGGCCCAGCGCCTGGGCACCGACCGCATGGCGACCTGCCTCTACGCGGTCTACGACCCGGTCTCGCACCGCATCACGATCGCCAACGCCGGCCACCCGCCGCCCGTCCTGCTCCACCTGGGCGGCCGGGCCGAGGTGCTGCGAGTGCCGCCGGGCGCCCCGATCGGCGTCGGCGGCGTGGACTTCGAGGCCGTCGAGCTGGACGCGCCCGCGGGCGCCACCCTGCTCCTCTACACCGACGGCCTGGTCGAGTCCCGGCTGCGGGACGTCTGGACCGGCATAGAGCAGCTGCGCGAGAAGCTCGCCGCGACCGCGCAGCTGACCGGCCCCGACCATCCGCCGCCGCTGGAGGCCCTCTGCGACGAGGTCCTCGACATGCTCGGCCCGGGCGACCGGGACGACGACATCGCGCTGCTCGCCGCCCGCTTCGACGGGATCGCGCCCAGCGACGTGGCGTACTGGTTCCTCGAACCGGAGGACGCGGCCCCCGGCCGGGCCCGCCGGCTGGCCCGGCGGGCGCTGTCCCGCTGGGGCATGGAGGACATGAGCGACTCGGTCGAGCTGCTGGTCAGCGAGGTCGTGACCAACGCCGTGCGGTACGCCTCCCGGCCGGTCACCCTGCGGCTGCTGCGGACCGACGTGCTGCGCTGCGAGGTCGGCGACGACGTGCCGCAGCTGCCGCGGCTGCGCCAGGCGCGGGCCACCGACGAGGGCGGTCGCGGGCTGTATCTGGTGAACAAACTGGCCAGACGGTGGGGAGCGACCCGGCTCAGCACCGGCAAGGTGGTCTGGTTCGAGCTCAACCGGAACTGAATCAAGTTTGGATCGATTCCAAAAGTTGCCGTCATCATGTTGGAGGCGTTGACTGCTGGGGTACGCGAAGCGCCTGACCGACCCCTCACCCGAGGATGGGAGGACAATCGTGACGCAGGCACCCCAGCAGGTTCCGTACACGACGACCAACGCGGGCATCCCCGTCGAGAGCGACGAACACTCGCTCACCGTCGGGTCCGACGGCCCGATCCTGCTCCAGGACCACTACCTCATCGAGAAGATGGCCCAGTTCAACCGGGAGCGGGTCCCCGAGCGCGTGGTCCATGCCAAGGGCAGCGGCGCGTACGGGACCTTCGAAGTCACCAACGACGTCAGCCAGTTCACCAAGGCGGACCTCTTCCAGCCCGGCAAACGCACCGAGATGCTGGCCCGCTTCTCCACGGTCGCCGGCGAGCTCGGCTCCCCGGACACCTGGCGCGACCCGCGCGGTTTCGCGCTCAAGTTCTATACCGAGCACGGCAATTACGACCTCGTGGGCAACAACACCCCGGTCTTCTTCGTCCGTGACCCGCAGAAATTCCAGGACTTCATCCGCTCGCAGAAGCGCCGGCCGGACAACGGACTGCGCGACCACGACATGCAGTGGGACTTCTGGACCCTCTCCCCCGAGTCCGCGCACATGGTGACGTGGCTGATGGGCGACCGGGGCGTGCCGCGGACGTACCGGCACATGAACGGCTACTCGTCGCACACCTACATGTGGGTCAACGGCGCCGGTGAGCGGTTCTGGGTCAAGTACCACATGAAGACCGACCAGGGCGTCGAGTTCCTCGCCCAGGCCGACGCCGACCGGCTGGCCGGCGAGGACGGGGACGTGCACCGCCGGGACCTGTTCGACTCGATCCAGCGGGGCGAGCACCCGTCCTGGACGATGCGGGTCCAGGTGATGCCGTTCGAGGACGCGGCCGACTACCGCTTCAACCCGTTCGACCTCACCAAGGTCTGGCCGCACAGCGACTACCCGCTGATCGAGGTCGGCCGGATGACCCTGAACAAGAACCCCGAGGACCACTTCGTCCACATCGAGCAGTCCGCGTTCGAGCCGTCCAATCTGGTCCCGGGCATCGGCCCGTCCCCGGACAAGATGCTGCTCGGCCGCCTCTTCTCCTACCCGGACACCCACCGCTACCGCATCGGCCCGAACTACACCCAGCTGCCGCCCAACCGGCCGCGCTCGAAGGTGAATTCGTACGCCAAGGACGGACCGATGCGCTACGAGGCGGCCGACGTGGGCGCCCCGTACGCACCGAACTCCTACGGCGGTCCCGCGGCGGACACGCAGCGGTTCGGGGACATCGCCGGCTGGCAGGCGGCGGGCGAGATGGTCCGCGAGGCGTACGCGCTGCACCGCGAGGACGACGACTTCGGGCAGGCGGGCACGATGGTCCGCGAGGTGCTGGACGACGCGGCCCGCGACCGGCTGGTCTCCAACATCGCCGGCCATCTGCTCGACGGCGTCTCCCGGCCGGTACTGGCCCGGGCGCTGCAGTACTGGCAGAACGTCGACAAGGAACTCGGCGAGCGGATCGCGGCCGAGGTCGACGGCGGCTGACGACCGTACGTGACGAAGGGGCGCCCGGCTCTGCACCGGGCGCCCCTTCGTGTCGTATCCGACGACCTCGTACCTACTGGCCGTCGTCCTCCAGCGGGTTCTCCGGTTCCGTCGGTGTCTCCACCGGTGTGGAGGCCGGTGGTGACGTGGTCGGTGACTGGCTCGGTGTCTCGACCGGCGCCGAGGTGGTCGGCGTCTGGCTGGGCGGTGCCGAACTCGTCGGCGGCTTGGACGTCGTCGCCGACTCGCTCGGCGTCTGACTCGGCGTCTCGGAGACCGTCGGCGTCGTGCTCGGCTGGACGGCCGCGCCCTGCGTGGTGTCCAGGTCGAACTTGGCGCTCTTGGACGAGACACCGAAGGTGTACGTCGCCCAGATCTCCGCCGGGAAACCACCGCCGTTGACGCGCGGGAAGCCGCCCGCCTCGTACATCGAGACCTGTGCGCCGTTCTTCTTGCCCTCGCCGAACAGGCCGACCGAGGTGACCAGGTCGGGTGTATAGCCGGTGAACCAGGCCGACCGGTTCTCGTCCGACGTACCCGTCTTGCCGGCCACCTTGCGGCCGTCGCGCTCGGTGTTCTCCGCCACCGACTTCTTCGCCGTACCGTCGTCGACCACACCCGTCAGCACCGACGTGACCGTGTCGGCGGCCTCGCGGCTGACGATCTGGGCGCCGATCGGATCCGGCAGGGTCACCTGGCGCTTGCTGTTCTCGACCGACTTGATGATGGTCGGGGTGACCTGTCTGCCGTGGTTGTCGAGGGTCGCGTACACACCGGCCATCTGCCACGGGCTCGCGCCCATCGTGCCCAGCGTCTGCGCGGGCACCGACTTGAGGTCGGCGGTGTCCATGCCCATCTGGCTGGCGACCTTGAGCACCTTGTCCATGCCGACGTCGACGCCCATCTGCGCGAAGACGGAGTTGACGGACTTGTTCATCGCCGTCTGGACGGTGATGTCGCCGTAGTTCTGGTCGTCCTCGTTCTCCGGGGCGAAGCCCACCTTGTTGCCGTCGTCGACGACCTGGCGCTTGCTGGTGCCGTTGTAGATCGTGTTCGCGGAGATCGCCTTGCCGGACTGGGTCTTGGCGTCCTCGTCGAGGGCGGCGGCGAGGATGACCGGCTTGAACGTCGACGCGGGCTGGTAGTCCTCGCGGGTCGCGTTGGAGCGGAAGTGCTTGTAGTAGTCCGCGCCGCCGTACAGCGCGACGACCGCGCCCGTCTTCGGGTTCACCGACACCGCGCCGGCCTGGACGTCCGCGTCGACCTTGCGTTTCTTCGGGTCCAGCTTGCTGGTCAGCTGCGACTTGGCGGCGCTCTCCAGCGCCTTCTGCCGCTTCTTGTCGATGTTCAGCGTGATGGTCCAGCCGCCCGCCTTGACCATGGTGACGGCGTCGTTCACGTTGTCGGCCGTGCCCTGGGCGACGAGTTGCTTGGCCAGCTGGTCGTTGGCCGCGTCCACCAGGTAGCCGGTCTGACCGCCCATGCCGGGCGCGGCCTTGGGGTCCTCGGGCACCGGGAACTTCATGTCCGCGCGCTCGCCCTTGTCCAGCCAGCCCTGGCCGACCATGTTGTTCAGTACGTAGTTCCAGCGCGCCTTCACCAGCTCCTTGCCGGTGTCCGAGGCGACGGCCCAGTCGTACTGGCTCGGCGCCTGGAGCAGCGCGGCGAGGTAGGCGCCCTGCTCGACCGTGAGCTCGTCGGCGTCGACGCGGTAGTAGGCCTGCGCGGCGGCCTGGATGCCGTACGCGCCACGGCCGTAATAACTGGTGTTGATGTAGCCGGCGAGGATGTAGTCCTTGGACTTCTCGCGGTCCAGCTTGAGCGAGATGACCAGTTCCTTCAGCTTGCGCGTGACGGTCTGGTCGGCGGTGAGGTAGTAGTTCTTGACGTACTGCTGGGTGATCGTCGAACCGCCCTGGGTGCCCTTGCCGGAGAGCGTGTTGAGCAGACCGCGGGCAGTGCCCTTCAGGTCGACGCCGCCGTCCTGGTAGAAGCTCTTGTTCTCGGCGGCGACGAACGTGTACTGGACCTCCTTGGGCACCTTGGCCAGGTCCACGATCTCGCGGTTGCGCTCGCCGTCACGGGTCAGCAGGCTGCCGTCGCTGTACTTGTAGACGTTGCTCTGCAGCTCCGCGTCGGCGTTGCCGGCCGGGATGTCGATCATCATGTACATCGCGATGAAGGCGCCCATGCCGAGCAGACAGAACCCGAAGATCGTCCCGACGACCTTCTTCCACGTGAACATCCGGCGCAGGAAACTCTTGTCGCTCTTGCCTTTGCCGGCCTTGCCCTTGCCCCGGCCCCGCCCCTTCGCCTCGGCCTGGGCGGCCTTGCGGGCCGCGGCCCGGCCGCCTATGACGGTGGGCTCGGCCTCGGCGGTGGCCGTGGTCGCCGCGGACGTCGTCCCGGAGGGGCCCGTGGGGGCCGTCGGCGCCGTCTCTTCGGACGAGCGCGTAGGGGGCGCCGCGCGGCGACCGCCGCGCTGTCGCGCTCGTCTCTCTTCCGCCCGTCCCATTGGTCCGTTCCGCTCCGCTTCGGTCATGTGTGCTCATACGCCACACAGGTTCGCCGCTCAAGTCAGCTCAGAAAGCTAACACCGGGAGATGTGACACAGGTCCGCCGATCCGTCCTTTCCCGGACGTGAGAATCAGCACCTGTCCCAACGGAACCGACGGCCGAGAGGCGTGAAGGGTTGCCCTGCGGGGTAAAGTGATATCACTTAGCTAGAGCAGAGATATACGCTGCACAGACGTACGAATCCGTACGAGAACGGGGGCCCACCATGTCCGCACACGACTCCGCACCCACCGCCGACACACCCGCCGACCTGCCCGAGATGCCCGCCCCGCACGTGCGGGAGTTCACCGCGCACAGCATCGGGGGCGGGCTCGTGCTGCTGCTCGGGCTGGTCGGGATCCTGGCCGCCGTCGGCCTGTTCGTGGCCGCCTCCGCGAGCGCCGGCTTCGCCGTCGGCGGTGTCCTCGTCCTGCTCGCGTCACTGATCTCGCTGCTCGGACTGAACACGGTCGCACCCGGCGAGGCGCGCGTGGTCCAGCTCTTCGGGCGCTACCGGGGCACGATCCGCCAGGACGGGCTGCGCTGGGTGAACCCCTTCACCTCGCGCTCCAAGATCTCCACCCGGGTCCGCAACCACGAGACCGCCGTTCTCAAGGTCAACGACGCCTACGGCAACCCGATCGAGCTGGCCGCGGTGGTGGTCTGGAAGGTGCGGGACACCGCACAGGCCACCTTCGAGGTGGACAACTACCTGGAGTTCGTGGCCACCCAGACCGAGGCCGCCGTCCGCCACATCGCCATCGAGTACCCCTACGACGCCCACGACGAGGGCGGCCTCTCACTGCGCGGCAACGCCGAGGAGATCACCGAGAAGCTCGCCGTCGAACTCCACGCGCGCGTGGAGGCGGCCGGCGTCCAGATCATCGAGTCCCGCTTCACGCATCTCGCGTACGCTCCCGAGATCGCCTCGGCGATGCTCCAGCGGCAGCAGGCCGGCGCGGTCGTCGCGGCCCGGCGGCAGATCGTGGACGGAGCGGTGGGCATGGTCGAGGCGGCGCTCGCGCGGATCTCGGAGCGGGACATCGTGGAGCTGGACAACGAGCGCAAGGCGGCGATGGTGTCGAACCTGATGGTGGTGCTGTGCGGCGACCGCGCGCCCCAGCCCGTCCTGAACACGGGGACTCTCTACCAGTGACGGATCCCTCCGAGGGGCCGGCCCCTCAAAGTCGGCCGCAGCAGCGCAAGCAGGTGCTGCTGCGGCTGGACCCGTCCGTCTACGAGGCCCTGGCCCGCTGGGCCGGCGACGAACTGCGCTCGGCCAACGCGCAGATCGAGTTCCTGCTGCGGAGGGCGCTCAAAGAGGCCGGCCGACTGCCGGACCAGGCGGGACCGATCCCGCGCAGGGGCCGACCGCCCGCCGACCGCGAGACCTGAACCCGGGCACGTCGGCGCAGGCGGCCGAATCCGTGTAGCAGAACCGTGACAATGCGCCCCCACCTGCGCACCCGTACACCCCGCCATGATCTACACACACCGCGTATACATGAGGCGTATACACCGTGTGTAGAGTGCTCCGCATGTCCATCGGTCACACCCTCCTGGGGCTCCTGGAGTCCGGCCCGCGCCACGGTTACGACCTCAAGCGGGCCTTCGACGAGAAGTTCGGTCACGACCGGCCGCTGCACTACGGCCAGGTCTACTCGACGATGTCCCGGCTGCTGAAGAACGGGCTCGTGGAAGTCGACGGCATCGAGGCCGGCGGCGGCCCCGAGCGCAAGCGCTACGCGATCACCGACGCCGGCATCACCGACGTGGAGCGGTGGCTGGCGACGCCGGAGAAGCCGGAGGAGTACCTCCAGTCGACCCTGTACACCAAGGTCGTCCTGGCGCTGCTCACCCATCGCGAGGCGGCCGACATCCTCGACAGCCAGCGCTCCGAGCATCTGCGCAGCATGCGCATCCTGACCGACCGCAAGCGCCGGGGCGATCTGGCGGACCAACTGGTCTGCGACCACGCCCTGTTCCACCTGGAGGCCGATCTGCGCTGGCTGGAGCTGACGGCCGCGCGGCTCGACAAGCTCCGTGAGGCGGTGGCCAAGTGACTCCTCCGCCCGGTTCCCTGCTGGCCGCCCAGGACCTGCGCAAGGCCTACGGCCCCACCCTCGCGCTCGACGGCGCCGAGTTCTCCATCCACCCCGGCGAGGTCGTCGCCGTGATGGGCCCCTCCGGGTCCGGCAAGTCGACGCTGCTGCACTGTCTGGCCGGCATCGTGCCGCCCGACTCGGGCTCGATCACGTACCAGGGCCGCGAGATGGCCACCATGAGCGACGCGCAGCGCAGTCAGCTGCGGCGCTCCGAGTTCGGCTTCGTCTTCCAGTTCGGCCAGCTCGTGCCCGAGCTGACCTGCGTGGAGAACGTCGCCCTGCCGCTGCGGCTGAACGGCACCTCCCGCAAGGAGGCCGAGCGGGCCGCGCTGACCTGGATGGAGCGCCTGGAGGTCGACGATCTCCGGAAGAAGCGGCCCGGCGAGGTGTCCGGCGGACAGGGGCAGCGCGTGGCCGTCGCCCGCTCGCTGGTCACCGGTCCGCGCGTGCTGTTCGCCGACGAGCCGACGGGCGCGCTCGACTCGCTCAACGGCGAGCGCGTGATGGAGCTGCTCACCGACGCGGCCCGGTCCACCAACGCGGCCGTCGTCCTGGTCACCCACGAGGCCCGGGTGGCCGCGTACTCCGACCGCGAGATCGTCGTACGGGACGGCAAGTCCCGGGACATGGAGCGGGCCGTATGAAGGCGGGGCAAGCGGTCAGGGACCTGGCCATGGGGGTGCGGTTCGCCTTCGCGGGCGGACGTGAGGGCTGGGTGCGGGCCCTGCTGACCGCGGTCGGCGTGGGGCTCGGGGTGGCGCTGCTGCTGCTGACCACCGCCCTGCCGAACGCGCTGACCGTGCGGCACGACCGGGAGGCCGCGCGCAGCGACATCACGTACACCTCGGAGAGGATCAAGAAGGCCGACGACACCGTGATCGTCGCGAGTGTCGGTACGACCTTCCGCGAGAAGGACGTCCGGGGCCGGGCGCTGGAGCCGGAGGGCCCGAAGGCCCCGCTGCCGCCCGGCGTCGCGGAGTTCCCGAAGGTGGGCGAGATGGTCGTCTCCCCCGCGCTGAAGAAGCTTCTGGACTCCTCCGACGGGGAGCTGCTGCGGAAGCGGCTGCCGGAGAAGGTCATCGCGACGATCGGTGAGAGCGGGCTGGTCGGCTCGCACGAACTCGCCTTCTACCGGGGCGCCGACGACCTCGCGGCGAAGGTCGACGGCGGCCGGGTCGAGCGCATCGACCACTTCGGGGACCCTGCCCCGTCGTCCGACGCGATGGACCCCGTACTGCTCCTGCTGATCCTGGTCGTCTTCGTGGCGCTGCTGATGCCGGTGGCCGTCTTCATCGCGGCGGCCGTGCGGTTCGGCGGTGAGCGGCGCGACCGGCGGCTGGCGGCGCTGCGCCTTGTCGGCTCCGACAGCGGGATGACCCGGCGGATCGCGGCCGGCGAGGCGCTCGCGGGCTCGGTGCTCGGGCTGGTGCTCGGCGCCGGGTTCTTCATGATCGGCCGGCAGATCGCGGGCTCCATGGAGGTCTTCGACGTCAGTGTGTTCCCGAGCTACCTCAACCCCTCCCCCGCCCTTGCCCTGTTGGTCGCCCTCGCGGTGCCGGCGGCCGCGGTGCTGGTGACGCTGCTGGCCATGCGCGGGGTGGTCATCGAGCCGCTCGGCGTGGTGCGTACGGCGAAGCCGGCCCGGCGCCGGCTGTGGTGGCGGCTGCTGCTGCCGCTGGCCGGGCTCGCGATGCTCTACCCGATGATCGGGCAGGGCCGCACCAACGGCGACTTCAACCAGTACCTCGTCATCGGCGGCGTGATGCTGCTCCTGGTCGGCATCACCGCGCTGCTGCCGTGGATCGTGGAGGCGGTCGTCGCCCGGCTCGGCTCGGGCGGGGTCGCCTGGCAACTCGCCGTGCGAAGGCTCCAGTTGAGCAGCGGTTCGGCGGCCCGGATGGTCAACGGCATCGCGGTGGCGGTGGCCGGGGCGATCGCGCTGCAGATGCTCTTCGCGGGCGTGGACGGCGACTACACCAAGGACACCGGCCTGGACGTGACGCGGGCGCAGATGCAGGTGACGCTGCCGAGCGGGGTGTCGACCACGCAGGCCGCCGCCAAGTTCGGGGCGACCGAGGGCGTACGCGCGGTCAACGTCTACTCCGACGGCACCCTCGGCGACCGGCGCTCGGATCCCCGGCGCTCCACCTCGATGACCGTCGGCACCTGTGCGGCGCTGCGCGAGGTGGCCCGGCTGTCCTCCTGCCGCGATGGCGACGTCTTCGCCGTCCGCGACGTCGAGTACGACAACGACACGCCCGTGCTCGCCAAGACGGGCGGGACGCTGTACGTCGACCCGAGCTACGAGGGCGACTCCACGCGCGGCAAGGAGATCCCCTGGCAGCTGCCGGCCGACGTGAAGACCGCGGATTCCCGCAAGGACATGACCGGCTACGAGCGGGGCGGCTTCCTGGTCACCCCGAAGGCCCTGCCGGCCACCACCCTGGCGGGCCTGAGCGGGCAGGTCTATCTCAGCCTCGACCAGTCGGTGCCCGATGTGCAGGACCTGGTCCGCAACACGGCGTCCGCCCTCGACCCGATGACGGATCCGATGACGTGGGCGGCCACCCAGCGCTCGGACAAGTACACCTCCATCCGCACCGGCCTGTTCGTCGGCGCCGCGGCGGTGCTGGCGCTGATCGGGGCGAGTCTGCTGGTCTCCCAGCTGGAGCAGCTGCGCGAGCGCAAGAAGCTGCTGTCGGCGCTGGTCGCCTTCGGCACCCGGCGGCGCACGCTGAGCCTCTCGGTCCTGTGGCAGACGGCGATCCCGATCACCCTGGGGCTGGCGCTGGCGTCGGCGGTCGGGCTGACGCTGGGCGCGGTGCTGCTGCGGATGACGGACACGACGGTGCGCGTGGACTGGACGAGCGTGCTGCAGATGACGGGCGTCGGCGCGGGGATCGTCCTGGCCGTGACCCTGCTCAGCCTGCCGCCGCTGCTGCGCATGATGCGGCCGGACGGACTGCGCACGGAGTAGCAGCCGCCCGCAGCCCCCCTGCTCGCTCCGGTCAGAGTCCGTACTCCCGTACCACCCGGCGGACTTGGGCGAACAGCATGCCCACGTTCACCGACTTGCGGCACACGACCACGGCGACGACGTCCTGTTGCTCGGTCATCCGCACGAACAGATGAGTGAGGTTCTCGCTGTTGACGAGGATCTCCTGGAAGAAGTGGTGGTCACTGGTGATCCCGCGACGCTCCTTGAAGACGTCCTCGATCATCACGACCGTACGGCCCTGGAAGAGGTCGAGGGTCGCGCCCGCCAGCAGGTCGAGGACCTCTGGCGGGTGGTTGTCCACCGTCTCGTACGACAGCAGCATCCCGGTGGACATGTCGACCACGCCCGAGGCCACGCAGTCGGGGGCATCGGTGCGGAGTGCTTTGACCAGGCCCATCACCTGGTCGGAGAAACCTGGGGTCATGCGCTTCGTCGCCATCCCTTCAGACTCCTTCTGGTGCTTTTTCCGGTGCTTTCTCGGTGAGGATCAGGTCGATGCGGTGCAACGCCTGCCGGGTCGCCCGGTGCAGGTGGTCCACGTCGATGCCCTCGTCTCCGAGTACGACCATCAGGGCGGCGTCGCCGACGGCGTAGAAGGCCGCGCAGCCGTGGCTGCCGTAGGTCACCGTCCGTCGCAAGGTGCCGCGGTCGGTCGCCGCCGCGGTGCGCCGGGCCAGGCCGAGGCCGGCCGCGGCGAGGGCGGCGAGGCCCTCCGGGTCGATGGAGTCGGCGGTGTCGGCGGCGATGAGCAGTCCGTCGGCGGCCGCGAGCGCCGTGTCGGTGATGCCGGCCACCTGTTCGCGCAGTCCGCGCATTTCCAGGGTCAGCGCTTCATGGTCCATGGAATCAACTCCCCATATCCTGTTCGCAATTGATCGGCCTTCTCATTTCTGGTCGCTCATTCCTGTTGGCTCATTTGCGGGTTCGCTCATTTCGAGGTTCCGTTCCGCAGCCGGAAGAACCCTTTCCAGCTCGCGCCGTGCTTCTCCGGGGCGAGCGAGGGCGTGAGTGATTCGGTGATGCCGCTGGCGCCGGGGCTGCGCCGGGGCAGTTCGACGGCGCGCGGCGCGGTGGGCACGGGCGGCGGGGGCGCGGGCGGCGGGGTGCGCTGCCGGACTCCCCCGGGCGGGGTGCGGACGACGATCGGCGTCGGCGGTCCCGGGGTTTCCAGGAGCCCCTCGGCGAGCATGCGGGCCACCTCGACGGTGACGGTGTAGACCCCGCGTCCGGTGCGGAAGGCCAGGTCACGGGCGGTACGGCGGCCGTCCGCGTGGGCGAGCAGCTCGCTGCGCAACTCGGTGAGCGGGCCGTCGGCCCAGCCGGCGGCGGGGACGGGCCGTTCGCGGTCGGGGTGGAGCGGCCGGGGCATGGCCGCGAGCGCGGCGAGCTTGCGGGAGGCGTCCTGGAGCAGCCGCCCGGGCGGCTCACCGATGGCCACCGGGGCCGGCGGCCCCACGTCCCCCTCGGTGCGCTCACAGCCGTGGACACCGCCCGCGGCGATCGCGAACGCCGCGTCCTGCAGGGCCATCACACACACCACCCGCAGCTGCGCGGCCCCCGCGTACCCGTGCGCGATCAGCCCGGCGACCGGCCAGCGCGCGCCCCCCGCCTCCCGCACCAGCGCGGCCCACTGCTCCCCGTCGATACGCCCCGACCGCAGCAGCAGCGCCTCGGGCCCCGGCGCCCCGGGCGACTCGACGGCGACGACGAGCCCGTCCCGCAGATGGAAGACCCCGCCGGGCGCCCCCGCCACCCGCAACTCCCCGGTCAGCCCCTCCCGTCCGCACGCGACCAGGGACCGCGCCAGGAGGTCGAACCCCGACATCGCGCCCCCCTGCCGTGTCGCACATACGCCTGACGCGTAGCGCTCAGGGGGGAAGGTGTATCAGTCCGGGCGCATATTCCGGCCGGGGGTTTCCAACCTGTCTTCAGGTGACGGAAGTTACGCCGTAGGACGTGTCAATTCACTTCGTTCGACGCCGTATTTGAACGATCCGAGGACGGGTCGGTATCCGCCGGCGGAGGCGAATCCTCCAGGTTCCGCTGCTCCGGTTCCTGTTCCGGGTCCTCTTCCCGTTCGGGTGCCTGCTCCGCTTCCCGCTGTTCCTCCGAATACCGCTTCAGATAGCTGACCACCGTGTTCGACACCGCCACCAGCGGTACGGCGACCACCGCGCCGCCGATGCCGGCGACCATGCCGCCCGCCGCGACCGACAGGACGACCGCGAGGGGGTGGACGCGGACCGCGCGGCCGAGGATGAAGGGCTGGAGGATGTGGCCCTCGATCTGCTGGACGGCCAGGACCACCGCGAGGGTCATCACCGCGGTGAACACGCCCTGGGTGACCAGCGCGACGACCACCGCGAGCGCGCCGGAGGCGACCGCGCCGACCAGCGGGATGAAGGAGAACAGGAAGATGAACACGGCCAGCGGGACGGCCATGGGTACGTCGAGGAAGTAGATGCCGATGCCGATGAAGGTCGCGTCGATCAGGGCGACGATCACCGTGCCGCGGACGTAGGCGGTCAGCGTGCGCCAGGCGCGCGGTCCCGCACCCGCCACGCCGGGCCGGGCGGCCGCGGGAACGAGCTTGAGCACCCAACCCCAGATGCGCTCACCGTCGTAGAGGAGGAAGAGCGTCGAGAAGAACGCCAGCAGGATCCCCGTCAGGGCCTCGATGACGACCTGGACGCCCTCCAGGCCCACCGAGGTGATCTGGTCGGTGTTGGCGCCGACGGCGTCGCGCAGGTTCTTGGCGATCTGGTTGATCTGCTTGTCGGTGACGTGGAAGGGGCTCTTCAGGAGCCAGTTGCGCAGGTCGTCGATGCCGTTCTGGATCTGGTCGGAGAGGTTGTCGATGTTCTCCATGACCTGCCAGGTCACGAACCAGCCGATCAGGCCCATCACACAGAAGCCGAGGATCGCGGTGAGCGCGGTGGCGAGGCCGCCCGGCACCCCGCGCCGCTTCAGCCGCGCCACCGTCGGCTGCAGCAGCGCCGTGATGAGCAGCGCGATCACGAAGGCGAGGATGACGAGTTGGACGGCGCTGATGACCCGCATCAGCACCCACACGGTGCCCGCGAGCACCAGCAGCCGCCAGCCGGCCTCCGCCGCCACCCGTACGCCCCAGGGCACGGCCTGGGCGGGATCGGGGCGGACGGTGAGCTGCCGGGGCGCGGCGGGGCGTTTGACGGTCGCGACGGGAGAGGTGGGCGCGGTGGGCGGACGGTCGGCCGGCGGGTCAGCGGACCGGGCGGCCTCGGCGGTCTTCGGCTTGGCGCGGTCGGCGGGTTGCGGGGCCGGTTCCGTCGCGACGGGCGGCGGCGGTACGTCGGGGTCCGAGTTCTCCCGCTCCACCTCGGCCCGGCGCTGATCCAGCCGCTCACTCAGGTCGGTGAGTCCGGCGCCGACCCGGCCGAGCCATCCAGGCACTCGCGACATGATCCGCCCTCTACCCCCGTCTGTGCCCACCACTCCTCCCTGGAGTCGTCGCGTCCGACCGTACAGGGCGAAAGCCCCTCCCCTAAGGACGGGGAGGGGCTGCGCGAGGTTGAGAGGTGCGGCCGCCTGTTTCGGGGCGGCGGCTCAGGCTTTCGAGGCCTAGTACCAGTTGTTGGCCTGCCAGAAGGACCAGGCTTCGCACGGGCTGCCGTAGCGGCCGTCCATGTAGCTCAGGCCCCACTTGATCTGGGTGGCCGGGTTGGTCTGCCAGTCGGAGCCCGCCGAGGAGTACTTGGAGGCGGGCAGTGCCTGGAAGAGGCCGTAGGCGCCGGAGGAGGCGTTGACCGCGTTCATCCGCCAGCCGGACTCGTGGTCCACGATGTTGCTGAAGCACTGGAACTGGGAGCTCGGCACCATCTGGCGGGCGATCGCCTGGATCTGGGCGACCGAGTACGAGCTCTGCACCGGGAACGAGGAAGCGTCACGCGTGCTGGTGCGGCTCGCGGCCTTCTTGGCCTCGGCGCGCTCCTTGGCTTCCTTCTCCGCCTTCTCGGCGTCCGCCTTCTTCTGCAGGGCGGTCTTGGCGGCCTGCTTGCGAGCCAGCTCCTCGGCGCCCTTCTTGGCGCTCGCGTCGGCCGCGATGGCCTGCGCGTCCGCCTGCTGGGTCAGGGACGCCAGCTGCACGTGGGCCTGCTGGCCCGCGGGTATGTCCGCGAGGAGCGTCGCGTCGGTTGCCGTCGCCTCTGCGTCGTTGTTCTGCGCCACGCTGCCCGAGGCAACGCCCACGACACTTCCGACGGCGGTGACCGCGGTGGCCGAAGCCACTGCGAATCCCCGGACCGAGATCCGGCTCACACGGTTTCCTTCCAGCATCGCCCGCTTCGGTGACCCTGGCGGACGCAATCGTGCCCCTGAACACTGGCCTCCCAACTGCGGGGTCACGGGAGGCACGGGCCCGGTGGGCAACTCCCGCGAGGGGAGCGCCGCTTGGTGCTCGGGCGGCATACGACGACGCTGTTCAGTTGGCTGTGATGCTGCTGTTGCGTTGTACCGCTGGGGGCACAGATGTGTCGTATGCGGGGCCTGACAGGAGTGAGACTCTGCCGGATCCGGACGCCGGGTGGCAATTCTGAGTTGCGTGTGAAAGCTCACATCCCGTTTGCCGCCGGTGAATTCGAGAAACAGCGACACGCGAAGGCGCCGCCCGGCTAGGCTCTTGGCCTTTCCGGGCGGCGCCAACCAACGAGTAGCTACCGCAAGTTGAGCACTTGGGTCAGATCTGCCCGTCCTCCAGCATTTCGGTCACAAGGGCCGCGATCTGGGACCTCTCGGACCGGTTCAGGGTGACATGCGCGAAGAGCGGATGCCCCTTGAGTTTCTCCACGACGGCGACCACACCGTCGTAGCGACCGACCCGCAGATTGTCCCGCTGCGCGACGTCATGGGTGAGAATCACCCGTGAATTCGCGCCGATCCGGGACAGAACGGTCAGCAGGACATTCCGTTCCAGTGACTGCGCCTCGTCCACGATCACGAACGCGTCGTGCAGCGAGCGGCCGCGGATGTGGGTCAGGGGCAGCACTTCGAGCATCCCGCGCGCGGTGACCTCTTCGATGACCTCGCGGCTGGTGACCGCGGAGAGCGTGTCGAAGACCGCCTGCGCCCAGGGGCCCATCTTCTCGGCCTCGGAGCCGGGCAGATAGCCGAGCTCCTGTCCGCCCACCGCGTACAGCGGCCGGAAGACCATGACTTTCTGGTGCTGGCGGCGCTCCAGGACCGCCTCAAGACCCGCGCAGAGCGCGAGCGCGGACTTGCCGGTGCCGGCCCGGCCTCCCATCGACACGATCCCGACGTCCGGGTCGAGCAGCAGATCCAGCGCGATGCGCTGCTCCGCGCTGCGGCCCTTGATGCCGAACGCCTCCCGGTCGCCGCGCACGAGGCGGACATTGCCCTCGGACGTCACCCGGCCCAGCGCGTTGCCGCGCTCGGACTGGATGGTGAGCCCGGTGTGCACGGGAAGGTCGGCGGCCTCGGGCACGTACACGTGCCCTTCCTCGAAGAGGATGTCCACCTGCTCGCCGGCCAGGGTCAGTTCGGACATTCCGGTCCAGCCGGAGGAGCCCGTGATGGCGAGTTCCGCGCGGTACTCCTCGGCGAGGAGCCCGACGGACGAGGCCTTGATCCTGAGCGGCAGGTCCTTGGACACGACCGTGACGTCGAACCCCTCGGCCTGCAGATTGCGGGCGACCGCGAGGATGCGGGAGTCGTTGTCCCCCAGGCGGTAGCCGCTGGGCAGCACGCTGGGGTCCGAGTGGTTGAGCTCGACACGGATGGTCCCGCCCAGCTCCCCGATCGGGATGGGGGCATCGAGGCGACCGAACTTCACCCGGTAGTCGTCGAGCAGGCGCAGGGCCTGCCTGGCGAAGTACCCGAGCTCGGGATGGTGCCGCTTGGCCTCCAGTTCCGTGACCACGACGATGGGGAGCACTACTTCGTGCTCCTCGAAGCGGGTCATGGCGTTCGGGTCGGCCAGCAGGACGCTGGTGTCGAGAACATAGGTGCGCCGGTCTGGCATACGGCGCTTTGTGCTGGTCACCACGGAAGGACGTACCCCCTCGGATGAGGTCGGGGAGCGACGGAGTGGAGCTGGACCGGTCGACGGCCGCTATGCACGGGCCGAGAACCGGCCCTCCACTGCTTCTTCCGTGCCGTGACCGCACGGTCGAGCTGGTGCAAAGGGCCTCCCGGGCGGACGGCCCCGTGCCGTCCGCTGAGATCCGACACCCGTGGTTCGGGCGTCGACCTGCTTGGCTTATGCCCTCGAACATGCGCCGCCATGCCACGGCATATGACGGCGCCCCGGTGAACTCCTTGTTACTTCCGCCCCAAAAGGGATGGTCCCGAAGTCGCCAGGACCGCCCCGCCGGCCCCGGCCGGCCCGCCGTCAGCCTCCGTAGCGGCGGTGGCGCAGCGCGTAGTCGCGCAGTGCGCGCAGGAAGTCGACCTTGCGGAAGGCCGGCCAGAAGACCTCACAGAAGTAGTACTCCGAGTGGGCCGACTGCCACAGCATGAATCCGGACAGCCGCTGCTCGCCGCTGGTCCGGATCACCAGATCGGGGTCGGGCTGCGCACCCGTGTAGAGGTGGCGGCTGATCATGTCGACGGAGACGGAGTCGGCGAGCTCCTCCATGGAGTGGCCCTTGTCGTGGGCGTCGAGCACCATCGAGCGCACGGCGTCGGCGATCTCCTGCCGGCCGCCGTAGCCGATGGCCACGTTGACCACTATCCCGTCGACCAGCGCGGTGGCCTCCTCGGCCTCCTTCAGCGCGGTCTGCATCTGGCCGGGCAGCAGGTCGGGGGTGCCGACGTGGTGCACGCGCCAGCGGCCGTCCGCGGCGAGGGTGCGCACGACGTCCTCGATGATGCCGAGCAGCGGGCCGAGCTCGTCCTGGGGCCGGTCGAAGTTGTCCGTCGACAGCAGCCAGAGGGTGACCACCTCGACGTCCGTCTCGGTGCACCAGCCGAGGAACTCCTCGATCTTCTCCGCGCCGGCCCGGTGGCCGTGCACGGTGGTGGAGCCCGCGGCCTTCGCCCAACGGCGGTTGCCGTCCATGATGACGCCGATGTGCTTGGGCACCTGAGCGTGGTCCAGGTGGCCTTCCACCCGGCGTGCGTAGAGCCTGACCAGCAGGCCGCGCAGCTTGTCGCGCAGGTTCACGTGATGTCAGCCCCTCCGTACGGTGGCGGTCCCCGCGTCCGGCAGCGTACCGCTGCCTGGCCGCACCCGAGTTGGGGGGTCCGGCGGTCGAGAACGCGGTAGGTGAGACGCGGTGCTTGAAGTTGCGGTGCTTGAGGATGCGTCGCCGAGTGCAGGACGGCGGGGGCCGGTCGAGCGGTTCCCGCGACCCCCGGGTGCCTGCCGTGAGCGTCCGCTCCGGGTGTCCCTGTCCGCCCACATAAAACGGGCCGGTCCGTGGGGGGGAGACGGACCGGCCCGAGGGGGGGTTTCCACCATAACCCTTCGTAAGTGATGCTGCGTGCATCGGCGTGCCACAACTACTCTCCGGAATCGAACGGCGACGCGCCGATGGCCGCAGAAGGGCCCTTTCGTGGCGCACGCATGGCCGAAACACAGCGGATTCCCAGGGGTTTCGCCCGTCCCCCGGGTGGGTGACCCCGTCGACGAACGCTCACTTGACGCGCACATGGGCACAAACGGACGGTCACGGAGAGACAAAAAAATCGGCACCGCGCAGCCCCCTCCACTGCGCGGTACCGCCCGCGCAGCTTTGCTCACGCGAATTACCTTGGTACGAACTTACGTGAGCCATAGGCCCAGATGCGAGCCGACCTCGATAACAATGTGGAAACCCCGCCCCTGCCTGCGAATACGCCGTCGGCGAGGGCTGCGGGGCCGTCATGCCATGGCGGACACGAGCTGTCCTACTCCCCCTCTACCGTCGGTCCATGACCCTGACGATCACGTGGAAACAGGCGAGCGCGCGCCGCATGGAGCGGCAATTCCTGGCCAACCCGGCACCGGAGGGCACACCGGCCGCCGATGTGGTGAGCGCCATGCTCGCCACGCACGCGCAGGTGCTGTCGGCGGCGGAGATGTCGGTGGGGCTGCGGTCGGTCGGCCTGACGCGGGCGGACGTCCGGACGGGGGTGTGGGGAGACGGGTCGTCGGCCGCTTCGGCGACCTCGTCGGCCTCCTTGGTGAAGACGTACGGCCCGCGCGGGACCGTGCATCTGCTCCCTGCGCGTGAACTGTCCCTGTGGTGCTCGGCGTTGCCGGCGGTACCGGGCGGGGCGAGCCCGTTCGCGCCGGACGTGCGGGTCACCGAGGACCAGGCACGGCAGATCGTGGCGGCGATCGGCGACGCGCTCGACGGGACGCACCTCACCATCGACGAGCTGAGCGAGGCGGTGGTCGCCCGCACCGGGCCCTGGGCCGGCGACCGCGTGATGCCGGCCTTCCAGGACCTGTGGCCGCGCTGGCGCCAAGTGATGCACCGGGCCGGCCAGTCGGGCGCCCTCTGCTTCGGACCGAACCGGGGCCGCAAGGTGACGTACACCCGCCCGCCGCACTTCACCCCGCGCCCACCGGACGAGGCGCTCCACGAACTGGTGCGCCGCTATCTGCACGCCTACGGCCCGGCGACCCCGGCGCACTTCGCCAAGTGGCTGGCGGCGCGGGGCGGTTGGGCGACCGGGTTGTTCGGGGAGCTGGCGGCGGCGGGGGAGATCGAGGAGGTGGCGCTGGAAGGGGTGGCGTCGGAAGGAGCGGCGCTGCAGGGGGTGGCGTCGGAGGGGATGGCGTTGGAGGGGGCCGTGTCCAAGGGCGCCGAGAGCGGGGGTGCTGGAGGCGCGTGGGTCGTGGCCGGCGACACCGAGTTCCCGGCGGAACCCCCGCGCGGGGTGCGGCTGTTGCCGTACTTCGATGCCTACGCCGTCGCCGCGCAGCCTCGAGAGCTGCTGTTCCCGGGGGCCGCGTACCGAAGGGCCCTCGCGGGCGGCCAGGCCGGCAACTTCCCCGTGCTGCTGGTCGACGGGGTGGTGGCCGGGGTCTGGCATCAACGGCGCCGTGGACGCCGTACGACGGTCACGGTCGAGCCGCTCGGACGGCTGACAGCGGGCCAGGAGCGGGAGTTGGGCGAGCGGGTCCGACGGGTGGGGGAAGTGCTGGAGGCGGAGGCGGAGTTGGTGGTCGGGGAGGTGACGGCGGGGCCGCACGCGTGACGAGGGCGTGGTGGTGGGCAGGTGCTCTCAGGCGAGGGGCTTGCGGGCGTCGAAGAGGTGGCGGGTGCTGTGTGCGACGAACGGGCCCTCGGACTCGATGCGTTCGTGCAGGGCGCGGAGTCGGTCCTCGTACTTCTCCGCGGTGAAGTCGGGGACCATCCAGATCACCTTGCGCAGGAAGTGGACGACGGCTGCGATGTCGTAGAACTCGATCCGCAGCTTCTCGGCGCGCAGTTCGGCGACTTCGAGACCGGCGGCCTCGGCGGCGGCGCGCTCGCGGTCGGGATGGCGGGCGTTGCGGGTCGCGTCGGGTTGGGTGCCGAGGAAGTACTCGACCAGTTCGTAGACGCTGCTGGGGCCGACGTGTTGGGCGAAGTACGTGCCGCCGGGTCGGAGCACGCGGGCGATCTCGTGCCAGTGCGCGCGCACGGGGTGTCGGCTCACGACCAGGTCGAAGGCGCCTTCGGCGAAGGGCAGTGGCGCGTCCTCGTCCGAGGCGACGACGGCGACACCGTGCGGGCGGAGCAGGGCGGTGGCCTTGGCGACGTTCGGGGGCCAGCCCTCGGTGGCGGCGGTGAGGAGCGGCCGCCGGTCGGCGCCGGGGAGTGGGCGGGGGACGGAGGCGAGGGCGAACCCGAGGACCTCCCCTCCCCCGGTCTGGATGTCGAGCGCGGCCGTGGCTCCCGCGAGCCGCTCCGCCATCGAACGGGCGTACCCCCAGGAGGGCCGCGCCTCGCTGGCCCGCCCCTCGAACCAGGAGAAGTCCCAGCCCGCGGTGGGGACGGCGACGCCTTCGGCGACGAGGTCTTCGAAAGTGCGGCGGTGTCCGTCCATGAGGTCATCGTGGCAGGGCGTTGTCAGTGGTCGCTGCTAATTTTTCGAGCATGACGACTGGGGATGAGGCGGGTGCGAAAGCTGGGGACGGGGCGGTCGCGGGCACGGCGACCGCGGGCATGCCGTACGCGGGCGGTGAGAAGGAGACGCTGCGGGCGAGCCTCGACCAGCACCGGGACGCGGTGCTGTGGAAGCTGGAGGGGATGGACGACGAGGGACTACGGCGCCCGATGACTCCGTCGGGCACGACTCTGCTCGGCCTGGTGAAGCATCTGGGGTCGGTCGAGTACGGGTGGTTCGTGGAGACCTTCGGCGGCGAGACCGAGCCGCTGTGGTTCGACCCGTACAGCGACGAGGACATGCGCGCGGACCAGGGCGAGACGACCGGGCAGATCGTCGAGTTCTACGGCCGCGCCCGCGCCGCCGCCGACCTCATGATCGCCGAGCGGTCGCTGGACGACCTCGGCCGACCGCCGTGGCGGAACCACTCCGTGTCCATGCGCTGGACCTTGGTCCACATGATCGAGGAGACGGCGAGACACGCGGGGCACATGGACATCGTGCGGGAGTTGCTCGACGGGGCGGCCGGGGACCATCGCCGGGACTGACGTGTCTGCCTGAGCGATGGTCTCGGCACGAGGGGTTACGGAACGAGCGGCAAGGTCTACGGGACGAGGGGCCGGACCTTCTCCGCCACGAACCGTACGAATCCCTCGGGGTCGGGCTCGTCGCCGGTCGGCTGGATGATCACCGTGTCGGCACCGGCGTCGGCGAGCCGCTGCACGGCCTTGGCGACGGCTCCGGCGTCCCCGGCGACACCGAGGTCGGGGACGGACTCGACGCCCTCGGTGGCGAGTTCGGCGCGGAGGCGGGCGGGGCCGTCGGGGCCGGTGGCGGCGAGGAGGTAGACGACGACTTCGTGCCGGGGGGCTTGGGGGGCGCGGGAGGGAGTGGCGGCGGAGTCGGCGGAGGAGGAATCGGCGGAGGAGGAGTCGGCGGCCTGTTGCCGCTGCTCGTTCCCCCGGTTGATCCCCTCGTCGATGAGCTGACGGGCCCGGCGTACGCCCTCGGGCGGGGTACTGGCGGTCAGGACGGTGCCGTCGGCGGCCTCACCGGCGAGGCGCAGCGTGCGGGGCCCGGTGGCGCCGGCGAGAACGGGAACCGGTCCAGCCGGCGGCCAGTCGAGCCCGACGTCGTCCAGCTTCACGTACCGCCCGCTCGTGGTGACCCGCTCCCCCGCCAACAGGGCGCGCAGCGCGACGAGATGCTCACGCAGCAGGGTCACGGGCGACTCGACGCGGGCGCCGACCTGGCCCATCCAGTCCTGCACGCCGTGGCCGACGGCGAGGATCGGGCGGCCGGGGAACATGCGGTGCAGGGCGGCGGCCTCCATGGCGGTGACGGCGACGTTGCGCAGCGGGACGGGCAGCAGCCCGACGCCGATCCGCACCCGTTCGGTCCAGGCGAGGGCGGCCGCGGCGGTGGAGATGCCGCCCTCCCGGAAGCAGTCCTCCCACAGCCACAGTTCCTCCAGCCCGGTCTCGTCGGCGAGCCGGGCGACGGAACGCAGTCGCTCAGGGGGCAGTTGGGGCCGGAACACAGCGCCGAGTCCAGTCATGGACCTTTCCTACCCGGCGCGGGGAGCAGGAACAACACCTTTACGCCGAGTCGCCGCTCTCGCTCCCTCCCCTGCCGTAGCGGAGCAGCACGACGCCGTTGCCGAAGACGCGGTTCTCGAGAAGCCGGAGGGAGGAGGCGATGTCGGCCCCTTCCGGGAAAAGCCGGGTCCCCTGCCCGACCAGCGCGGGATGAATGTACAACCGCAACTCCTCGACAAGCCCGAGCCGCAGAAACTCCCCTCCCACACCGGCCCCACCGACCCAGAGATCCCCTTGGGCCCCCTCTTTGAGCGCCGCGACCTCTTCGGGCACGATCTCCCGCACCACGGTGGCGTTCCACTCGGCCCGCGCGAGCGTCCGCGAGTACACGACCTTCGGCAACTCCCGCCAGATCCCGGCGAACTCGACGGTCACGGCATCGGCACCGGGCTCGGCGTCGGCGGTGGGCCAGAAGTCGGCCATCAACTCATACATGACCCGCCCACTGAGCAGCGCGCCCAGTCGTCCGATCTCGTCGTTGAAGTGCTGATGGAGTTCGTCGTCGACCGTGTGCCAGGAGATGTCTTTGTCGGGGCCTTCGATGTAGCCGTCTAGGGATACGGACATCATCAGAACGACTTTGGGCATCTGAGACTTCTCCTTCTCCTGGCTCACGTCCTGGCCATCATCCCTGGGTGTCCGCCGCGAACGGGTCGTCGAAACTCACCAGTTCCGCGATCTGGCGCAGGAGCCTGCGGAATGGATCCCGGTGGGTCGTGGCGGTTGTGCTGAGAGTGAGGAGCGCCAGGCTCGTACCGTAAGGGTGCGGAACGTGGGCGTGGAGTTGCAGCAAAGGCTCCTGTGGAAGGCCTGAGTCCGCACTGGGCACGCGGACGCTCTCACTGAACGAGGCCGGGCCACAGGGCATTTCGGCGTACTCGACATGGGTGTGGCCCTCCGCAGCGGTGACTGCACGGGCTGCGGTGACACCTCGGGGAGCCCATGTGGTGTTCACCCAGGTGATGGTGAACAGGGAGAACAGCATGCCGACGTCTCCGTCGCCGGTGTCGTCGCGGTGCAGACCCAGGGAGCAGTGAACAGTGCCGGCCGTGCGCAGGGTGGCGAACAGCCGCTCGGCGAAGTGGAGATCAGCTACGAATCGCTGTCGCGTTGCCTCGTCGGGGGCTGTGGCCAGGAGAGGTTCCATCACCTCCCGCAGTACCTCGGAATTCCGGGAAGCGGGCTCGGCGGCGAGGGCGTCAAAAGGCCACGAGATGAATCCCGGCGGCTTGAGGAACCAGATGCCGTCTCCCTCTGTCCTGGCGCTCGGATGAATGACGAGGTTCGGCATGGGCGCCGTCATGGTTCGCGGGACTCCGTACAGGTGGGGTGTCGGTTGCGCTAGAGGTGCGGTTGCGGGATGTGGCCGACCTGTACGGCACCTGCGCGCTGGGCTCGCTCGATGTCCGCGGATGCGGCACCCCAGTTCTCCGGCCTGGAACGACGGTCGAACACCGGGCGCTGGTAGAGAAGATGGAGACGCTTGGGCATCTTGCCGCCCCGAGCGGGCGCGGCGATGACCGCGAGGAAGCGCGGGTCGCCCGCGAACCAGAGAGGTTCGATCTCTGCTCTGCGCTCGGGCTTGGTACGGGGGCCGTCCATGCGCCTCAGCCACCAGTACGACCGCTGGTGCTTGATGAACACCAACGGGATCTTCGTATCCGGGTCGGCCGGATTCCGAAACTCGAACCAGATGCCGTCGTCCTGCGCACCGGGGTATTTCCCGATTCCGTTGGGCACACCTTCGAGGATCTGCCATGTGTACGCGCGCAGGATGCGGCGCATACGGAAGGCCCAGGGAAAATAGGTGAGTTGATTGACGGACCGGTAGAAGCCGTAGAGGAAGTACGGCACAAAGATCCAGACAACCCAGTCGGGGGTGTACGTCGAGACGCCCAGCAGGGCGATCCAGCTGGCGGGCCAGCCGACGAGTCCGATCACGTTCATGGCCATGTGCCCCGTCCACGCATGACGGGTGGGTGGATGGTCCCACGCCACAGGATGGTGGATCGCATTCATCTCAGGGTTGCCTTCCCATTCGGTTCAGGGAGTTGAGCAGCTTGGGGTCTATTGGAATGCGCGTCGAGCGAGGTCCACCGTCTCCGCCACGTCGACGGGTCCCAGGAAGAGGCCGTCCGCCGCAGTACCGGAATTGGCCACCCCGTCGCTGTCCAGCGAGTCGAACCGGCTGGCGGCCACACCGTACGAGGCGGTGGCGAAACCGGCCCACGGAGCGGCCGTTTCGACGACCTCGACGGTCTTGGCCAGACGAGGTGCCTTCTCCACCACCCACGTCGTGAACGGATTGTGCAGTTCGGTGAACTCCCTTGCTCCGGCGACGGTCTTGCCCCCGACCTGGCCGAACCTCTGGCCGAGCGTCAGAGCCTCACCGGCCTCGCTCACTCCTCTGAACAACAAGGGCGCTCCCTTGGTGACGGCCACCAGGCCGGGCAGTGCCCCAAGTCCGTCCGCCGCAACACCAATTGCGTTGCTCCAGAAGTCGGCGTCGAATTCCCCGTGCCGGACGCCGTCCCACAGAGACGTACGGACCTCCGGATTCAGCAGTCTCCCCGCGAACGCTCCCGCGCTCAACGCGGAGGCGGCCAGAAGCAGTACGGCCGCGGCGGTGCCGCCGGTGACGACGAACAGGGCCGCGATGGCGAGGCCGGCCGCCACCCAACTGAGAATGTCCGGCAGGTTGTCGACCAACCAGTCGAGCGCGTCCTCGAAGAAGCCCGGCTCGTGCGGCGCCAGTCTTCTCGTGGCGTCGCGGATCTTGCCGGCGCGGTGCCGAGCCTTCTCCTCGTGTTCCTCGGCGAGCTTCTTCGCCCTGCCGATGACCTTGTCGAGTTCGGCCTGCGCCTCCCCCACGGCCGTGTTCGCGCGCGTCAACGCCGCTTTCGCGTCGCTGTGCCGGGGGCCCTTCTCGTGCGCACCGAGGTCGTTCTCCGCATCGCTCGCGCGGCCTTTTGCCCGGGCGAGCGCGGCCTGCGCGTCCTTCGCGTCGCCGTCGAGGCGCTTGGCTCGCCGCTGGAACTCGTCGAGTTCGCCCTCCCACCGGTCGAGTTGCTTGGCCGCCTTGCGAATCGAGTGCGCGGCGTTCTTCAGATTGAGCGGCAGCGGGCCGTCACCGAGTTGCTTCCGAAACGCGACGGCGGCGTCGCCCCGCCAATAGCTGCCGTCCAGCAACTTGGTGACCAGGCCGTGGGTCTCCTCCAGCACCTTGGCGCAGTTCGTGAGCTTCTTCCGCAGATCACAAACGGTGTCGGTGCTGCCCGGCGCGGGGTTGAACCCCAGGTGCGGGTAGTTCGGATTGGCCGTCGGCCGCGACGACTTGAGTCCTTGCGGCCTGTCGAGGTCCGCTCGGGACCGAGGGTCGAGAGCCGCGCCCGATCGTTCGATTCCGGGGCTGTACGTCACCTCGCACCACTGACACCACTCGCCCCGGCATTGCCGCCCCGAGCCTTCTTCAGCGCCTCCTCCAGCGCCTTGTCGACCTCGCGGTAGCTGTCCCTGCTCTTACCGATGATCTCGGCGAGGCCCTCCGTCTGCTCGCCGATCTGCTCGGTGCCGTCCTTCCAGTCCTCCTGGAAGTCCTCGCAGGCAGAGTCCAGATCGTCTGTCCCGAGTCCGGCGACGGTCGCATCGCTCAGTGACCTGCGCAGTCCGTTGAGCGAGTTGCTCGACTTCTTCAACAGCTTCATGAAGTGCGCGAGTTCGTCGCCGTCGACGACCAACCGTTCCGCCATGCCCCGGTCCCTCTCCCCAGTTGATCAGCACCGATGGGAGGAACGACCGGGTCCGGGATTTGTGACGGACGGTGGGGCGCTCCCCTCTTTAGGGGGAGCGCTTACCGGTCAGGGTGGGGTGAAGTGGGGTGCCGTGCTCAGCGGTTGACTGCCTGGATTTCCTGTACGACGACGTTCTGGGTGGCGCCGAAGGTGCCGGGGTCGAGGTCGCCGCCCGGGGAGTTCGTGCCGGTCCAGCTGATGTTCCAGGTGACCGTGGCACGGAGGGGGAAGGTGTCGTCGCCCGAGGAGCGCAGGTATTTCACGCCGCAGGGTGGGGTCTTGCCGGCCTTGCCCTTGGCGTAGGGCTCGCCGATACGGTCGCCGTTGAGCGGGCAGACGCCGGACGCGGGGTAGGTCTGGGCGTCCGCGGTGCCGGGTTCGATCTTCACGGAGACCGGCGTGGCGGTGGTCGTCGCGGAGATGTTCAGCAGCGGGACGCTCGCCGTGACCGAGACCGGCTTGAACTTCGCCGCGTCCAGCCAGGCCCAGGTCGGGAGGTTCACCTTCGTGGTGTTGGCCGGGGCGAGGTCCATCTTCGTGGAGGGGACGCGGATCTCGGCGTAGGCGAGTTGCGCGAGCATCTCCGGCGTGACCGCCTCGGGGATGTCGGCGGGCGGGGCGTCGCCGGTGGCGACCCAGAAGTAGGGCTTCGTGCAGTTGAGCGCGGCGGGGTCGCCCTCGCGGCCCTGGGTGACGTACGAGTCCCACCAGAAGCCCTTGCCGGCCTGCTCCTTGTTGAAGTCCTTGTAGGGCTTGCCCTCTTCGTATGTCGCGCGCTGCTTGGCGTCCCACTCGTAGCCCGTCGAACCGGCTTCCCAGATCGGCTTGAGGTACTTCTCAAGTTGCTCGGGGGTGTATTTCGGGGCGTAGTAGCAGGCGGGCGGGGTCCAGGTTGTCGTGGAGGTCACCGGGCCCACGGATGCGCCGGAGCCGTTCTTGGAACGGTCGTAGACGATGGCTCCCGCGGTCGAGGTGAGCTTGTCGCCCTCGTTGCCGCCCTGCTCCTGGGTTTCGGAACCGGAGCCTTTTCCGCCGGGCACGAAATCGGCCCAGGCCGACGGGCTGGACGTGAACACCATGACGCCGGCCAGGACGGCGGTGCCGAGCGAGACTCTCCTTATGGCTGGCACTGAGCCGCCCCCCTTGTGGAAATGATCTGCGACGTCTGCCAGACACCGTCGGGGTTCTTGTCCAACCGGGTGTTGTAGAAGACGTAGCTGTTCTTGGTCGCCGGTGTCCTGGAGACCTTCCCGGTCTTCTTGTCCTTGCTGAAGCCCTTGCTCTCGTCCGCGCAGAAGGTGAGACCGGCCGAGGTCTTGCCGTTCAGCGTCACTTTGCGGTCGTAGTACCGGGCCGAGCCCGTCATCGTGGCCCCTGCGTCCTTGAACTCGGCGACCCACGACAGGGCGGCGTCCAGCGCCTTGCCGGTGTTGTAGTAGCCGATCGCCTCGCCCTTGGGATCGGTCCCGGTGATCGCGGCGTCGACGGCACGCATACGCTCCGCGTTGTCCGCCAGCACCGCGTCCTTGACCGCGTCGCCGGTCTTCGTGTCCTCGAAGTCGAGCGTCAGGTCGGACGGCAGCGTGATCTTCGGGCGGTCGGACGCCGTCGACGTCGACGCGGAGGGCGTCGGGGATGCCGAGGACTCCTTGCCGGTGTCGGCGCCTGCGATCTTGTCGTTCTTGCCGGAGCTGTCGTCGTTGCCGCATGCGGACAGCGACAGGGCCGCAGCGGCGGTCAGCGTGATCGCTGCGAGCAGTGTGGGGCGGCGGGTCACGGTCGGCTCCTGGTGGGGCGAGGCTTCTCTTGAGCGAACCAACGCTATCCAGCGGCATGGAGCGACACCAGGGTGACGCCCGTCAACCCGGGGAGCGTATGAGGTCAAATCCCCCACACCCGGGACCACTTGAGTCATTACAGTTACATAACGCGCCGACGTGTTCACGGTGCAGCGATGTGAGCCGATCATTCCACTCATGAACAAGCAAAGGTGAAAGTGTTCAGGGTTGGCACTTGGCGCTACCGCGCAGGGAAGTCAGCTTGCCCGCGACCCAGACGCCCTTGGCGTTCTTGCGGAGTTGTGTGGTGTAGAGGACGTAGTTGTCCTTGGAGGCCGGCGTCACGTCCGTCTTGCCGGTCTTGAGGTTCCGGTTATAGGCCTTGTTCTGGTCCTCGCAGTAGACGAAGCCCGCCGTACCGTCATCGCTGACCTTGACCTTCGCCTCGAAATAGCGCTTGGCGCCGGTGACGCGGTCCTTGTAGTCCACGAATTCCTGGATGAACTTCTGGCTTCCCGCCGCCGCTTCGCCCTCGGAGTAGTACCGGTACGCCTCACTGAGCGGGTCCTGCTCGGCGATGGCCATGTCCACCGCCTTGATGAACTCCTCGCTGTCGGCCAGCACCGCGTCCTCGTCCTTGTCGCCCGTCTTGGGCCAGTCGAAGGTGTACGAGAGGTCCGACGGCAGCTCGATCTTCGGGCGGTCGGACGCCGGCGACGTCGAGGGTGTCGGGGACGCCGACGGCTCCTTGGCGGAGTCGTCGGAGGTGTCGTCGTTGCCGCATGCGGACAGCGACAGGGCCGCGAAGGCGGTCAGTGCGATCGCTGGGAGCAGGGCGGGACGGCGGTTCACGGTCGGCTCCTGTGGGGCGAGGCTCGGGTGGAGTGGGCAACGTTAGCCAGTGGGGCGTTTCGGTGTGGGTACGTTCGGTGCGGACGGTAGGTCGGCCGGGTGAGAGGTTCTGGGGATGGCGCGGCGGTGGCGGGACGGGCGTGGGGTGTTGGTCGTGGGGGCGGACGGTGGGGTGGGGGGTGTCTCCGTTCCCCTGGAGGTCGCCACCTCCTATCGGGCCCGTACCAAAGGGCTGTTGGGGCGGGACTCCGTCGACGGGGCGATTCTGCTGTCGCCCGCGAATGGCGTGCATACCTTTCGGATGCGGATTCCGATCGATGTCGCCTATCTCGACCGGCGCCTCAAGGTCATCGCCGTACGCACCATGAAACCGGGGCGGTTGGGGCTGCCTCGGCTCCGGTCCCGGCATGTGCTGGAGGCGGAGGCCGGGGCTATGGCGGGGTGGGGGCTGCGGGTGGGGGGCACGGTCGAGGTGCGGGTGGATGGGGTGGGGGACGGGTTCTGAGGGGCGCGCCCTAACGGAGCCTGATGACCGGGGCCGCCGACGATACGTCCATCACGCCCCAGTCGCCCTCCACGTGGAAGGTCGAGCCGTTCCAGAGGAGGGCGTCGAAACCGCCGTAGTCCTTGGAGCCGGAAGCGTCCACCGCCGGAGGGGACCCCTGGCCCGACCACGTCAGCTCGCGTACTTGGGGGAATTGGATCGTGGCTCGCGCGTAGCAGGCCCGCTCGGTGGGGGCGGGTGGGTGGTGGGCCGGGTGTCCAGGGGTGAGGACCACTTCGACTTCGAAGGTGAGCACGCCGGGAGCGGCGCGGATCTCCAGGACGAAACTGTCCTCCAGGTAGACGTCCGCGAATCCGTCCAGCTGCTGGTAACTCACGCTCTCGGTCAGCTCTCCGTCCGCGGGAACGACACCTCCACCCGGCGGTTCTTCTTGCGGCCGTCCTCCGTGGAGTTGTCGGCGATCGGGTACTGCTCGCCGTAGCCGCGGACCTCGAAGGTGATGTTGGGGTCGTTGAGTTCCTGGTCCAGGACGTCCTGGACGGCGTTGGCGCGTTGGCGGGAGAGGACGTCGCCGTGGGCCGAGGAGCCGAGGTTGTCCGTGAAGCCGAAGACTCGGATTTTCGTGGCGTTCTGGTTTTTGATCTCCGTCGCGATCGAGGAGATGCGAGCTCTCGAATCGGCGCTCAGCTTCGCGCTGTTCTTGCTGAACAGGACCTCGGCCTGGAGGGCGAACTTGACGTCGGAGTTGGTGTCCTCGCGGCGTTCGTCGCCGCTCTGGTCCTCCACGACGGATTTGATGTCGAGGACCTTGGGCGTAGCCAGGGTGGCGCCTTCGGGGAGTTTGAGGTCGGGGTCGTTCGGGTCGACCTGGACGGGGGCGGAGGCGGAGGGTTCGGTGCCCGGGGGGACGCTGGGGGTGTCGTCGGCGTGGGCCCCCACCGCACCGTAGACATTGGCCGCGACCATGACGGTCGCCGCGGTGACGGCCACCAGCAGGCGCGGGGCCGTCGAGCGGGTGTGGGTACGGGTCATTGCCGGCCTCACCCGGAGATCTTGATCGTGGCGCTGGAGAACGTCGGCAGTTGGAGGGAGACCTCGGTCGTGCTCGCCGGTGGCGCCGGGAACTGCATGAAGACCGAGAGCTCCTCGCCCGCCTTGAGGATCGAGAAGCCCGTGGTCGTCAACGGGCGTCCCTCCGTGTCCCGTAGGACGTAGTAGCGCTTCTTCTCCTTGGAGTCCACGAGGGTGGCGCCGCCCAACGACCTGCCGTGCGCGACGACTTCGGTCTCGTCGCCGCGCAGGGCGGACGGCACGGTCACCGAGTTCGCGCTGTCGTTCTTCAACGTGCCGTTCACCGTGACGAATCCGCCGGCGTCGCGGTCCGCGGAAGTGACCTGGAGGAACAGGCCGTCGGAGCCCTTCAGTTCGGCCAGGGGGTCGTCCGACTGGCCTTCCTGGGCACTGGGGTCGGATCCGTCGTCCTTGGCATCGCCCTTGGAAGCAGAGGCCGTTGTCTCCGGCTTCTTGTCGTCACCGCTGCCGCCGCAGCCCGCCATGCCGACGGCCAGGCCGGCCGCGACGGTCAACGCGACCATCCCCCTGCGAGCCCGCGCAGTGAACCGAATGCTCATGCTTCTGCTTCCTTCGTCACTCGTCGTTCGCTATTGGTCGGCCAGATGGACGT
Organism: Streptomyces sp. NPDC001002; assembly: GCF_053599215.1. Lineage (NCBI taxonomy): Bacteria > Bacillati > Actinomycetota > Actinomycetes > Kitasatosporales > Streptomycetaceae > Streptomyces > Streptomyces sp. NPDC001002. The sequence continues at coordinate 67,925 of NZ_JBSFLV010000002.1, forward strand.
CGAACAGGTCCTCGGGGTGCGGAAGTTCGGTGAGGTGCTCCGGGTCCAGGTCCCAGAACGCCCCGTCGTCGCAGGTGAGCCGTGGCAGCACGACGTCTCCCGCGTCACCGTCCCCCGGATCGCCCTCTCCCGGATCGCCGTCCCCGGGGTCCTCGGAGGGCTCCTCCGCAGGGGGGTCGAAGGTGCAGAGGGACTGGATGACGGCGGTGGCGTTTGTGGTGGACCGCTTGTCCTCCGTACCGGGGATGACGGATTTCCCGACGGTCCGGTTGGTCCTCACCTGGACCGTGAAGCCGAGCAGTCCCTGCGGTACGCAGCTCAGCACGGTCGCGTCGTTCTGCGCCGCGAGCTGGTCCGCACGCCCGCAGGAAGGTGCGAGACCCCCGACGTCGCCGTCGAAGATGTCCTGCCACTTCGTCGGGTCGAGGACGTCCGCCACCCACAGGTCCGCGAGCTGGTCCCGCCTGTCCTGGGCCGCCGCGAGGGCCGCCGCGTCGGCGGCCGTCTGGGCTCCGTTCCGATTCGCCGCGGCCTGGCCGACCGCGAGGTACGCGAACGCGAGGAAGAGCAGGGCTCCGACCACCGTGATGTAGATGGGGAACGCCTGCCCTGCGTCGCCGAGGTCGCGCCTGCGCATCAGCCCGTGATTTTGCCGATCTGCGTGGTGATCGCGTCGGCGATCGTGCCGCCGAAGTCCGTGCTGAGCAGCACCAGGATGATCGCCACGACCACCGCGATGATGCCCAGATACTCGACCGCCGTCTGGCCCTTGTCGTCGCGAGCGGCGCGGGTCCGCAGGTACGCGACGGTGGTGTTGATCCAGTTGCTCATGGTGTTCCCCTCCGGGTTCGGTGCCGGTGGCGCTGTCGTCACGAGAAACGTACGACGGAACACCCCGCCCGTCAGAGGGCCCCAGGGCCCAAATCCGGATCCGCTCCAGGTCCGGGACCCACGTCCTGCTCCCCTTGGTCCCCACCGGTCACCCCAATCCCCGTGCCGTGCCGAGCCACTTGGCGGCGGCCTCGGAGCGGCTGCTGCTGTGGAGCTTGGCGAAGATGCGGTTGATGTGGTTCTTGACCGTCTTCTCACTGATGAAGCACGTGGCGGCGATCTGCTGGTTGTTCATGCCGGACGCGATGAGGTCCATGATCTCCGCCTCCCTCGTGCTCAGTTGGTACCTCGACCTGTCGGGAGCTGCCGGACGGCCACTCGACCACCCAGACGACGACTGTCCCACATCCGGTTGCACTTGCGAAAGGTTTTCTGAAGAAATAGTGGAGACGAGAGGTGAGGAGTACCTGAAACCGCCAGCGGGGAAGGGTTCTTGAGGTGGAGAATGGATGACGACGGGGCGACTTGATTCGTATGCAATCGCACTTCCTACGATGTCCCGTACCGCCTCGACCAGTTGGTCCACCGTGAACTCGCCGTGCACCAGATAGCCGGCGGCGCCCCGGCGCAGGGCCTCCCGGACGATCTCCGGCTCGCTGCTGTACGTGAGCATCATGACCGGGGCGATGTCGACCAGGTACGGGAGCGCCGAGAGGCCGTCGACGCCGGGCATGCGGACGTCCAGGAGGACGACGTCCGGGCGGAGTTGACGTGCCGCCTCGTACGCCTCTCGGCCGTCGGCGGCCTCGGCCACGACGGCGATGTCCGCGCGGCCGGTGAGCAGGGCCGTCAGGCCCGCCCGGACCACCGGGTTGTCGTCGGCCACCACGACGCGCAGAGTCGTGTCGTCCGGCATGGGGCGGCCTCCTTTCGTGTCGTGGGGGGTGTGGCTCATGAGGGCGAAGCGGTGAGGGCTGCCAGCGGGAGTTCCAGTCGGACTTCCGTGCCCCGGTCGTGGTCGCCCCGGCCGATGCGGATGCGGGCGCCCACCGAGGCGGCTCGCTCGACCATGCCGACCAGGCCGAAGTGGCCCGCCCTGCGGAGCTGTTCGAGGGAGGCGTCGGGCGGGAAGCCGCGCCCGTCGTCGTACACGCTGATGCACAGCGACCGGCCGTGCACGCCCGCGCTCACGTCGACGCGGGTGGGGCACCCGTGCCGGTGGGCGTTCTCCATCGCCTCCGAGGCGATGGTGAGGAGTTGGCGGGCCACCGCCGGCGGCACGGGCGGCACGGAGTGCTCGCCGGTGGGGCGGTAGTGGGCCGTCACTCCGGTGCGGGCCCCGAAGTCCCGGGTGCGGGCGGCGAGTTCGACCAGGACGTCGGTGGCGTGGTCCGGGTCGGCCTCCCTGCGCAGGTCGGCGAGGAGCTCGCGGGACTCGGCCGCGGCTCTGCGGACCGAGCGGGCCACCAGTTCCGCCTGCTGTTTCACCAGGGCCGGATCCACGCGGTCGGCGCCCGCCGACGCCACGAGACCCTCCGCGGCCAGCGCCACACCGTGCAGGGTCTTGGCGACCGAGTCGTGCATCTCCCGGGCGAGGCGGGCCCGTTCGGCACTGACCGCCTCGGCGACGGCGAGACGGGCCTGGACCGTGGTCAGTGCCTGGGTGGCGGCGCCGAAGCGGAGCATCAGCAGACGCAGGGTGACCCCCACGGCCCCGGTGATGACACAGAAGCCCGGCAGGATCAGCGCCTCGGCGACCGTCGAATGGAGGTCCTTCGAACTCGCGTAGACCGTCACGAGGATGAGCCCCTGGAGCGACGCGAAGAGACCGGCGCCCCGCCAGCCGTAGACGAGGCCCGCGAGCAGCGGAGTGCAGACGCTGACGTACGCGAGGGTGCTGTCGGGGCCGGCGGCGACCAGGAGCAGCGCGGCGAAGAGCGTGTCCACGGCCAGCAGGGTCGGGTGTCGCAACAGGAGGGAGCCGAAGCGCTCCCAGTCGCGGAACAGGACGTACGACCCCATGAAGGTGACCAGTACGGCCGCCGCCACCAGGTTGGCCCCGAGGCCGGGGGCCGCGTTCAGGAGGGCGGCCGGGGCGGCCAGCGCGATCATGGCCAGGCGGAAGCCGAAGACCTGGCGGCACATCGCCTGCAGGGCGTTGATCTGGAGGGGGATCGGCGGTGCGGTCGAACCAGAGCCCGTGCCGCCTTCTCCATCGGGCAGCGGCGGAGGCCGATCGGCGTCGGCGGTCGTCGGAACGGGCCCCGGAACGGCCGCTGTCGCGGGCGGCCACGGCTCCCGCCGCGGTCCCGGTTGCGACGGCACCGCCCCGATCAGGACGTTCGACCTCTCCCAGCCCGGCGGCAGCGCCGGAGTCGCCGACGTCATCGGGACATCGGCCGCGCCGGTGCGCACGTGGGGCGCGAGGACGGTGCCCGCGGGGGGCGTCGTGATCTCCGGTGTCCGCGGGCGCCGTCGCAGCCGCCGGGTACGCTCCTTCGTCGCCATGGCTGTGGTCCCCCGCCCTAGTTGCCGGTGATGGTGCCGAAGTCCGTACCGGAGCCGAGGATCAGACCCGCGCCGAGCAGGATCATCGTGGCCGGGACCATGAAGGTGGTGATCACCAAGGTGGCCCTGGGGACCGCGCGGGCCGCCTTGCGGCGGGCGTTCTGCGCGTCCGTACGGCGCATGTCCTTCGCCAGCGAGACGAGCGTGTCGACGATGGGGGCGCCCAGCTCCTCGCCCTGCTGGAGCGCCGTCACGAACATCGCGACCTGTTCGGAGTCGTTGCGCCGGCGCAGTTCCGCGAAGGCCTCGCGGCGGCCCATGCCGAGGTCCATCTGGCGCAGGGTGATGCGCAGTTCGTCCGCCCAGGGGCCCTCGTACTTGATGGAGACCCGGTCCAGGGCCTGCCGGAAGCCGAGGCCGGCGCTCACCACGACGGCGAGTACGTCCAGGAAGTCCGGCAGCGTGCGCTCGATGACGTCCTTGCGGATACGGATCGCCGACCAGATGCCGACCTCCGTCCAGAACGCGCCGAAGGCGAGGAGGAGCAGCGCCAGGAGGAGGTGCCCCTTCATCAGCATCACCAGGGCGCCGAATCCGCCCAGGAAGCCGTAGACCGCGCGGCGGGCCGCGTAACGGTTGATCGTCAGGCCGCCCGGGTTGCCCGCGAGGTCGATCTTGCGGCGGTACTTGGCGACCAGCTTCGGACCCATCAGCCGCAGGACCGCCGGCGCGTACCGCATCCCGAGCCGGTCGACGACCGAGTCGACCGCTCCTGTGCGGGTGGAGCCGACCTCCAGTGCAAGTACCAGGTCGCTCGGCAGTTTCACGTCGGCGCGGTACATGCGGATGCCCGCGAAGACGCCCCAGACGCTGAGACCCATCGCCAGTGCGAGCAGTAGTGCCATCGGTTGTCCTCCCTCCCGGTTGTCTCAGACGTCGATACGCGACATGCGGCGGATCAGGATGAAGCCCACGGCGTACATCGAGAACGCGATGATCACGGCGGCCTGGCCTACCGGCGAACCCGTCATGCGCTCCAGGGCTCCGTCCTTGATGCTGTTCATCAGGAGCAACGACCCGAGTCCCAGCACAGGCACCGCATAAGAAGTCATATTCACCTGCGACAACTGCGTCCGAACCTCCCGTCGCGTCTCCTTCCGCTCCTCCAGCGTCTCCGTGAGGTTCCGCAGTGCCGTCACCACCTGGCCGCCCGCCCGGTTCGACAGAACCAACGTCGTGACGAGGACGACCAGTTCGCGGGACGGCAGGCGTTCCGCCATCTCGCCGAGCGCGTCGTCCATCGAGACGCCGAGCGCCAACTGGTTGGCCACCTTGGCCAACTCCTCGCCCGCCGGCGCCTCCAGTTCCTCCGCCGCCATGCCTATCGCCGTACGCAGCGCCAACCCCGCCTGTGTCGCGTTGGCCATGATGCGGGCCAGTTCGGGGAGTTGGTTGATGAACTTCTCGATGCGTTTCTGGCGTTGCCAGTTGAGGAACTGGACGGCCGCCCAGATGCCGAGGAGGCCGGCGATGGGGCCGAAGAAGGGGGCCAGAGAGGCCTGGCCGATGAGGAAGAGGCCCGCGACCGTGGCGAGCATGTAGACGAAGAACTCGCCGGGCGTGATGTCCAGGCCCGTTGCCGCAAGGCGGAGTTCCAGCTTGCGGCCCAGGCGCGTACGGCGCACCCGGCGGTCCACATTCACGAAGCGCCGGCGTCGGACGCCCGTCGGGATCTGGCCGGTGGCCGAGAGGCGGTCGACCAGGGCCTGGCGCTGGGCCTTGCCCTTCGTGTACGTGTGCAGGCCGAGGACGGCCAGGACACACGTCAGCAACGTGATGCCGGTGGTGAGCGTGACGAGCTGGTCCAGTTCCATCGGTCGGTCCTACCTGGCTTCTCGGGTGGTCAGCTGCGCCGCGGAGTTGGCCACTCCGAACGCCTGTGGGACGGGCTGGCTCGCCATGTAGAGGCGGTCGGCGGTGCGGCGCGGCAGCGGGGAGTACTCGAAGACGCCGTAGACGCGGCCGTCCGCCGCCATCGGCTGCGCGTGGAAGCGGGCCACGGTGGCAAGGCGGTACGGCTCGCTGCCGTGGCTGTCGAGGATCGCGATCTCGGTGATCCGGCGCGCGCCGTCGGCGAACCGGGTGAGCTGGATGATCACGTCGATCGCGCTGTTGATCTGGTCGTGCAGCGCCTCGAACGGGACCTCGACCTCCGACATCGACGCCAGCGTCTTCAGGCGCATCAGCGCGTCCTCCGCGCTGTTGGCGTGCACCGTGGCCAGCGAGCCGTCGTGGCCCGTCGACATCGCCTGGAGCATGTCCAGGGACTCGCCGCCGCGGACCTCGCCGACGACGATGCGGTCGGGGCGCATCCGGAGGGAGTTGCGGACCAGGTCGCGGATGGTGACCTGGCCCTGGCCCTCGACGTTCGGCGGGCGGGACTCCAGGCGGATCACATGGGCCTGCTGGAGCTGGAGTTCGGCCGAGTCCTCGATCGTGATGATGCGTTCCGACTCGGGGATCAGGCCCGAGAGGGCGTTGAGGAGAGTTGTCTTGCCGGTGCCTGTCGCGCCGGAGACGATCACGTTGAACTTCGCCTGTACCAAGCCCGCCAGCAGGTACACCATGTGCTCGTCGAGCGAGCCCAGGCCGACCATCTCGTGCAGCGTGAACGAGCGCGGGAAGCGGCGGATCGTGAGGGTCGCGCCGGTCAGGGACAGCGGCGGGATGATCACGTTGACCCGCTCGCCTGACGGGAGACGGGCGTCCACCATCGGATTCGACTCGTCCACCCGCCTGTTGACCGTCGAGACGATCCGCTCGATCGTCTGCATCAACTGGTCGTGGGAGGGGAAGCGCAGCGGGAGCTGTTCCACCCGGCCGCCCCGCTCGACGAAGATCGCGTCCGGGCCGTTCACCATGATCTCGGTGATCGACGCGTCCTCCAGGAGCGGTTCGAGGATGCCCAGGCCCAGGGCCTCGTCCACGACCCGGCGGATGAGTTGGGAGCGTTCGACCGTCGACAGGACCGGGCCCTCGCGGCTGATGATGTGGCCAAGTACCCGTTCCAGGCGGGCCCTTCGCTCGGCCGCCGCCAGCGAACTCATCTCCGCGAGGTCGATCTCCTCAAGGAGCTTGGACCGGTACGACGCGACCAGGTGGCCGTCCTCGCCCCGACTGCCGTTCTCCTCCGGGGTGTTGATACGGGACCGCAGACTCATGGTGCACCTCGTTCAGTGGTCGAGCGGCATGGTGGCGGTCTTCTGCGCGGTGCCGAAGTCCCAGCCCGGGACGATGGAAGGGATGTCGACGGTGGCGGTGACGGTGACCGCGTCGTCGCCGAACCCCTCACCACAGGAGGTGTTGTCCGCGAGCCAGTCGCTCACCGCGTTCTCGCACCCCGTCTGAGCGCTCTCCCGCAACGAGGCCGCCCGCGCCCCGGCCCGGGCCGCGGTGCCCGCCTGCTGCGCGGTATAGGCGATGAGTCCGATCTGTACGCCGGCCATCGCGACCAGGATCAGGACCGGGATGAAACCCAGGTACTCGATGGCGACTTGGCCCAGGTCACGCCGACCGCGGCCACGCCGGCCCCGATCGCGTCGCCCCTTGCTCCCGCCGCTCTCACCTTCGTACGACATCTCAGTCCTTCACCTCCTCCACCGCACCCGCGTGACCGATCACGTCGAAGGGGAAGCCGATCGCGCCGGGGAAGAGGACCGGGACTTCGAGCGTGACCGTGGCCCTGACGTAGCCGCCGCTGGTCGTGCACTCCACCTGGCCGTTCCACGCGTTCGGGAGCTTGTCCAGACCCGCCTGTTGGCACGCGGCATTTCTGGCGCCCTCCGGGACCTCCGTCCCCGCCCGTACCGCCTCGTCCGCAGCATTCCCCGCGAGCGTGAACGTGTATCCCAGGAGGACGAACTGCCACACCAGCACCAGCGTGATGATGATCAGCGGGGTCATGCCGAGCAGCTCGACACTCACCTGACCCGCGTCCCGCCGAACCGTCGGCAGCAGACCCGGAGCCCTCGATGCCCCCGCCGCCCTCACCGCTCCAGCTCCTTGCGTCGCCGCAGCGTCAGCGCGTTCCGATCCCCGCCGCGGGAGCGGCCGTTGCGGTGCTGGGGGCCCTGGGAGCCCTTGACCAGGCCCAGTTCGCCCGCGAGGGCCCACAGGGCCTGCTTCACCGTGCTCTTGTTGTCCAGTTCGTGGACCCGGCCCGCGTCCACCGCGCTCTGGAGTTCCTTGAAGTTGGCGGGGACCACGGTCGTGGCGAGGCCCGTGCCGGTGATCTTCTGGATCAGCGGCGGCTGGATCTCCGTACCGCGGGTGTGGCGGTTGACGACGACCATGGTCTCCTCGGCCTTGCGGACCTGGAGGCGGTCCCACATGCGGACGGCGCGCTTGGCGCCGCGGACGGAGACCACGTCGGGGGTGGTGACCAGGAGCGCGGTGTCAGCCATCTCCACCACCGCCGCGCCCGCGCCGCTGAGTTGGGCGCCGCAGTCGACGACGACGACCTCGTAGCGGGAGCGCAGGGCGCCGACGATCTGGCGGGCGGCGCGGTCGGTGACCTCCTCGCCGCGTTCGCCGTCGGCGGGGGCGAGGAGGAGGGTGAGGCCGGTGTCGTGGCGGAAGACGGCGTCGGCCAGGACCCGCGGGGTGATGTCCGTGATGGTGGCGAGGTCGACGACCGAGCGGCGGAACTGGACGTCCAGGTAGGAGGCGACGTCGCCGGTCTGGAGGTCCATGTCGAGCAGGACGGCGGTGCGGCCCGACGCCTGGGCGGCGAGGGCGAGTTGGATGGCGGTCGTGGTGGTGCCGACGCCGCCCTTCGCGCCGCTGACCGTGACGACCGTGCCGCCGACGCCGGTGAACACATCGCCCGCGGCGCCCAGATGACGGCGTACGCCCACCGACCACTGGGCCACCGCGTGCACCCGGCTGGCGAGTTCCTCATAGCCGAGCGGCAGGGCGATCAGGCCGCGGGCGCCGTAGTCCATGGCGGCCTGGAAGAGGCCGGGGCTGACGTCGGAGGTGACGAGGATGACGCCGACCGCGGGGAAGCGCAGGCTGACCTCGCGGACGAGCTCCAGGGCCGGGACGGGCCCGATGCGTTCGTGGACGACGACGACCTCGGGCAGTTCGTCGATGGACTCGGCGGCCAGCCGGGCGAGGGTGTCGATGAGCTGGGTGGAGTCGGTCACCGGGGCGACCGGCTCGGCGTCCGGCAGCTGGCTCAGCAGTGTGGTGAGGGAGCGCACCGCGTCCACGTCGCCGACTGCCGGGAGGATCCTCGTGGGCATGGCGGCCTCTCACTTGTCCTTGGTGAGTTCGTACGTGCGGTCCTTGTCGGGCACCGTGCCGGTCTCCCCCGGCGCGACGAGCGCGAGCCGCACCCGCTTGGCGAAGGACTCGGCGTACGTGATCCGCTGGGCGTCGAGCGCGGAGAGCGCGAACGTGATCGGGACGGCGTCGGTGGCGTCCCGAGTGCGGTCGTCGGCGTCGGGCTGGAGCGGGGTGAGGTCGCCGACGTCGAGGACGGACGCGTTCGTCACGATGATCTTGGAGAGGTCGGGATCGCCCTCCCGCTGGCCCTCGAAGGTGGCGTACACGTTGACCTTGGAGCCCGCCGTGATCTTGCCGGCCACGCCCGTCGCCGCGTCGATCATGATGGCGACCTCCTGCTGCCCGGGCTGCAGGGCGGGCTGGTCGACGATCATGTCGCTCTGCAGCAGGGAGCCCTGCTTGAGCGTGGTCACGGCGATCTTGCCGCGGATGTCGGCGAGATCGGTGACCGCGTTCTCCGACAGCCACCGCTTGGGCATCTCGGTCTTCTCGAACTGGGCCGAGGTGAGGCTGGTGTACGGCTTGATGTCCTTCTTGACCTCGTACGCCGTGACCTCGGGGCCGACCTTGGACTTCACGTCGTTGATGACGGACAGCACGCCGGCGAACGCGCCCAGGGCGCAGATGACCGACAGAAGCAGGAGTAGCACGCCGCGGCGCTGACGGGAGTTCATGAACCGTACAACCTCGTTGGGGGGCTCGGTCGAGCGGAATCGGGGACGGGGGGGGCCGAGGGCGGCTCAGCCGGCGGGCAGTTGGTTCTCCGGGACGGGTGACACCGGCGCGGTGGCCGAGCAGAAGACGCAGCGGTCGCCGATGACGTCGATGCCGCACCAGTGACAACTGCCCTGCCGGACCGAGGTGACCAGCTGGTAGAGCACCGACAGGTCCGGCAGATAGGCGGCGAACTCGACCAGTTTCCCGGTCTCCCACCACACCGCGGACTCGGCGGGCAGCGCGGTCTCCCGCAGCCCCTGCACGCTCCACTGCTTGGCCAGGGTCGCGGTGACCCAGTCCGACTGCAGCTGCCCCTTGGCCACTTGCATCCAGGTGCCGAACTCGGGCCCGGCGAGGGTGGCCCCGGGACCGATCTTCACCAACTGCGGCTCCGGGTGCGCGAGGACCGCGAACTGGCTGCCCGGCACCCAGGACTTGGCGTGCGACTTCAGCGGGACGGGGACCCGGTCCAGGCGCGCGACGGAGCCGAGCAGGGCGCCCGCGTGGATGTAGTGCGTGAGCAGCCGGCCCGCGGAGGCGAGCACCCCGGGGCTGAGGTCGCAGGACGCCAGCTGTCTCAACTGCCGGGCCAGGACGGCGAGTCCGAGCGGGGGCAGTTCGGGACGGAACAGGGCGATCCGGTCGCTCTCCAGCAGGCCGCGGATGGTGCGCAGCCGTCGCTCCACCGCGGGCGGGGTGGCCTGGGAGTACACGACGATGAGATGCCCGTGCTGGTCCAGCAGCGACTGGACGGCGAACAGCGCCTGGTCGAGGGGCTGTTTGTCCAGGTCAGGCAGGACGACAGCGGGCAGCGTCCGGTCGTCGTGCGGTGGCAGCGCGAGGTCCGCGCCGGTCACGGCAATGGCAGTTGGCACGCCCGCTCCCCGTGTTACGCCGTCGGCGGACCGAGATCACTCCGATACACCGAGTTGACTTCACTGCGTGACTACCTCAGCACTGTAACCACGCCCCTGTGACCGGAGAACAGCGTTTCTGTAGCTGGTAGGGAACTCGCAATGCACAAGACGCGCCAAAACGGAGCAGGTTGGTCATCTTGCCGCCCCTCCGGAGCGAGTCGACCTTCCCCCAAGTTGGTCTGGACCTCTTGACAGCCGGATTGGTCTGGACCAGCTTATTGTCATGTCCCCACTTAGAAGATCGGCACGGCTCTGGTCGGGAGTCGTCACCGCTGCCCTCGCCCTCTCCCTCGCGGGCGCGGGCCAGGCGTCCGCCGCGGACGTCAACAACGCCAAGAACGCCGGCTACGAGTCCGGCCTGAGCAACTGGACCTGTTCGGCGGGCAGCGGCACCACCGTCTCCTCGCCGGTGCACGGCGGCGCGGCCGCGCTCAAGGCGACGCCCGCCGGGCAGGACAACGCCCAGTGCACCCAGTCGGTCGCCGTGAAGCCCAACTCGACGTACACGCTGAGCGCCTGGGTGCAGGGCGGCTACACCTACCTGGGCGTGACCGGCACGGGCACCACCGACGTGTCGACGTGGACGCCCGACTCGGCGTCCTGGAAGCAGCTGTCGACGACCTTCACCACGGGCGGCTCCACCACCTCGGTGACCGTCTACACGCACGGCTGGTACGGCCAGGCCGCCTACTTCGCGGACGACCTCTCGGTGTTCGGCCCCGACGGCGGCGGTGGCGGCGACCCGGCCCCGACAATCCCCGCGGCGCCGGCCGGCCTCGCGGTGTCGGGCACGAGCTCCTCCTCGGTCTCCCTCGCCTGGAACGCGGTCTCCAACGCGACCGGGTACAACGTCTACCAGGGCGGTACGAAGGTGTCGTCGGTGACCGGCGCCTCGGCCACCGTGACCGGCCTCGCGGCCTCCACCTCGTACTCCTTCCAGGTCACCGCCACCAACTCGGCCGGTGAGTCCACCAAGTCGGCGACCGTGACCGGTACCACCACCGCGACCGGCGGCGGAGGCGGCGGCACCCTGCCCAAGCACGCCGTCACCGGCTACTGGCAGAACTTCAACAACGGGGCGACGGTCCAGAAGATCTCCGCCGTCCAGTCGCAGTACGACATCATCGCGGTGGCCTTCGCGGACGCGACGGGCACGCCGGGTGCGGTGACCTTCAACCTGGACTCGGCGGGTCTGGGCGGCTACACGGTCGACCAGTTCAAGGCCGACATCAAGGCGAAGCAGGCGGCCGGCAAGAAGGTCATCATCTCCATCGGCGGCCAGAACGGCACGGTGTCGATCAACGACTCCGCCTCCGCGACGAACTTCGCCAACTCGGTGTACTCGCTGATGCAGACGTACGGCTTCGACGGCGTCGACATCGACCTGGAGAACGGCCTCAACGCCACCTACATGTCGCAGGCGCTGCGCTCGCTGTCGTCCAAGGCGGGCTCGTCGCTGATCATCACGATGGCCCCGCAGACCATCGACATGCAGTCGACGTCGAACTCGTACTTCCAGACGGCCCTGAACATCAAGGACATCCTCACGGTCGTCAACATGCAGTACTACAACAGCGGTTCGATGCTGGGCTGCGACGGCAAGGTCTACTCGCAGGGCTCGGTGGACTTCCTCACCGCGCTGGCCTGCATCCAGCTGCAGGGCGGTCTGTCCCCGTCCCAGGTCGGTCTCGGCCTGCCGGCCTCGACCAGCGGCGCGGGCAGCGGCTATGTCTCGCCGACGATCGTGAACAACGCCCTTGACTGCCTCGCCAAGGGCACCAACTGCGGTTCCTTCAAGCCCTCCAAGACGTACCCCGACCTGCGGGGTGCGATGACCTGGTCGACGAACTGGGACGCCTCGGCGGGCAACGCGTGGTCCAACTCGGTGGGCGCGCACGTGCACGCGCTGCCGTAGCGCGGAGCGGAACCGGGAGAGAGATCAGGAGAAGAATCGAGATCGGTGGGCCGGGGGATGAAACATTTCCCCCGGCCCACCGCATCAATGAAGTGAGTACGGTGCCGAACGGCGCCGCGGGAGGGGGGCTCGGATGAGACAGCGCCGGGCGGAGGAGTACGCGGAGTTCGCCGCGGCACGTGCCGGGCATCTCTACCGGTCCGCCTGTCTGCTGACCGCCGGGGACACCCATCTCGCCGAGGATCTCGTGCAGGAGACCCTCGGGCGGCTGTACATCAGCTGGGGCCGGGTGTCGCGGGTCGGGAATCCGGCGGGGTACGCGCAGACGGTCCTGACGCGTACGTTCCTCGCGCACCAGCGGCGGCGCAGCAGCACCGAGCGGGCCACGGACGTGCTCCCCGACCTGCCGGGGCGCGCCTTCGACGGGGACACCTCGCTGCGGCTGACCCTGCTGGAGGCGCTGGGCCGGCTGCCCGCCAAGGACCGGGCCGTGGTCGTCCTGCGCTACTGGGAGGACCGCTCGATCGAGGAGACCGCCGACGTCATGAACACCAGCTCGGCGGCGGTCCGCACGCGCTGCGTCCGGGCGCTCGGACAGCTGCGCGAGCTGCTCGGCAAGGACCTCGGCGAGTACGCGCGCCCCTGAACACCGCGCCCTTGAACACGGCGTCCATGAACACCGGCATCCTCGAACACCCCCTCACTTCAGGCTTCTTCACCTCACCCCCTTCGCGAAACGGTGGTTCCGCCATGCCCGTCGAACAGCACAGCGATCCCTTCGAGGAGATTCTCGCCGCCGGTCTGCGAGAGGCCGGCGACGCCTTCGAGACCGACCGGGCCGCGCTCGTCACCGCCGGCTCGGTGCGCGGACGCCGGCGCCTGCTGCTGCGCCGGGCCGCCGTGACGGGCGGCGCCGCGGGCATCGCGCTGGTCGGCGTGGGCGGCGCGCTGCTCCTGCCCGGCGCCGACACCTCCCGTCACGACCAGGCCTCGGTGGCCTCCGCGACCACCACTCCCGGCAAGGGCTCGCACGGCGTGGTCACCGACGACGGACTGGTCAAGTCGCTCGAAGACCTGCTCCCGGAGGGCACGTTCAGCCAGGCGGGGGCCGCCTTCGACCAGCAGTCGGTGACCGTGCATCTCGTCTACGACGACGGCGAGGGCGCGTCGGCCATCGGGCTGTCCGTCGACCGCGTCGAACCGGGGAGCCAGGAGGCCGCCCAGTACACCCAGTGCCCGGGCAAGGCGCTGACGCACTACGACGCCTGCCGCACCGAGAAGCTGGCCGACGGCTCGCGGCTCATGATCTACCAGGGCTACGAGTATCCCGACCGCCGCGTGGACACCAAGTGGTGGGCCGCCGACCTGGTGACCCCACAGGGGCACCACGTCAGCGTCTCGGAGTGGAACTCCGCCGCCGAGAAGGACTCGCCGATCACCCGGCCCCAACCTCCGCTGACCCCGGCGCAGTTGAAGAGGGTCGCCACCGCGTCCGTCTGGCGCGACGCCGCCGACCAACTGGTCGGGAACTCCTCGAAGCCCACCGCCCCGTCGAGTCCGACGGCCCCCGCGGTCGAGGGCGAGCCGGTCACGTCGACGCTCAAGAGCCTGCTGCCGAAGGGGTTCAAGGTCACCGAGACCAGCCCCGGTGACGACGCCGAGTACGGCTATCTCGTGGTCGACGACGGCAAGGGGAAGACCTTCGTGCAGGTCAACGTGCAGCCCGACATGTCCGGTGCCGCGGGCGACCTCTTCGGCGCCGACTCCGAGACCCTGCCCGACGGCACCAAGGTCGCCGAGCACCAGGGGCCCGGCGAGAAGGGCGCCGAAGGTGTCGTCATGTGGACCGTCGACACGATGAAGCCCGACGGCTACCGGGTGGTCATCAGCGCCTTCAACTCCGGCTCCCAGAACACCCCGGCGACCCGCGCCACCCCGGCCCTGACCATGGAGCAGCTCCGCGCGATCGCACTCAGCACCGACTGGTTGTAGCCGAACGCGCCCCGGGCCGGAGCCCGGGGCGCGTCGGGCGGGTCCGCGTCAGAAGAAGTCCGCCCACGGCTGGTCCCAGATCTGCTTCACGCACAGCACCAGGAACAGCACCCCGGCCAGCGCCAGCATCGCGTTGCTGAGCGGTCCGTTGCGCCATTCGGCCGGGGTGCGGCCGGAGTTGAGGAGCCAGATGAGGGTGGCGGCCAGGAAGGGCAGGAAGGCCGCGCCCAGGACGCCGTAGAGGATGATCAGGCGGAAGGGCTGGCCCTGGAAGAGCAGGACGATCGGCGGGAAGGTCAGCCACAGGAGGTAGGCGCGGAAGGGCCAGGAGCGTTCGCGGGCGCCGGAGGCGACCTCCTCGCCGCGGACCGTCGACCGGGCCCGGGAGCGGGCCACGAAGTCGGCGAACATCAGGCTCACGCCGTGCCAGACGCCGATGAGTGAGGTGAAGGACGTGGCGAAGAAGCCGATCAGGAAGAACTTGGCCGTCGCCGTGCCGTATTCGGCCGCCAGGATGTCGCTGAGCTGGATCAGGCCCTTGTCGCCGCTCGCGATCGCGACGTTCGCGGAGTGCAGCAGTTCCGCGCCGACGAAGAGCATCGCGACCACGAAGATGCCGGTGGTGGCGTAGGCGACACGGTTGTCGAACCGCATCACCTTCATCCAGCCGGTGTTGGTCCAGCCCTTCGCGTTGACCCAGTACCCGTACGCGGCCAGCGTGATCGTGCCGCCGACCCCGCCGATCAGGCCCAGGGTGTTGAGGATCGAGTCCTTCTCGTCGGGCAGGACGGGCAGCAGGCCCGCGAAGGCGTGGCCCAGGTTCGGGGTGACCCGGATCGCGAGGTAGACGGTCACCACGAACATGACGCCCACCAGGACCGTCATGACCTTCTCGAAGACCTCGTACTTGTTGAACCAGACGAAGACGAGGCCGACCAACCCGCAGGCGATGCCCCACCATTCGAGGTCCATCACGTGCGGGAACAGCGCCTGCAGGGGCAGCGCGCTCGACGACATCGCCGCCGCGCCGTAGACGAAGCCCCAGATCACGGCGTAGACGACGAAGAACCATGTCGTCCAGCGGCCCAGGCTCGCCCAGCCGTCGAACAGGGTGCGGCCGGTGGACAGATGCCAGCGTCCGGCCGCCTCCGCGAGGGAGATCTTGACCAGGCAGCCGACGATCGCCGCCCACAGGAGGGTGTAGCCGAAGTTGCTGCCCGCGATGAGCGTGGCGACCAGGTCGCCGGCGCCGACGCCGGTGGCCGCGACCACGATCCCGGGTCCGATGTACCGCCAACTCGATTTACGTGGGGTGGAGTCGATGCCGGATGCTGCCTCGGTGTCAGTGGGGTTGCCCGTGGTGTCCGTCATGTGGGTCAAGAAAGCGCAAAGGGGCGCCTGGGGCAAGAGGGCCTGCGCGTACGGCTATCCGTACTGGAGTCGGACCGTGGCCCCTTTCGAGTCGTCGCGCACGTCCACGTACGCGCAGACCTGGCGGGTGAACCACAGACCTTGCGCGGGGTCCAACTCGCCGCCGGGCGGCGGCACGAAGCCGGCGAGGGGGTCGTCCAGCCGCCGCTCGGTGCGCAGTTCGCAGACGACGGCGGGCGCCCGGCCCCACAGCAGGGCGCCGGTCACGGGTCCGAGCGAGGCCAGCGCGGCGGCGACGGCCTCGGTGAACAACTCGGCGTCCGCGGGGGCGAGTCCCAGGGCGGTGGACCGGGCGCGTACGGCGGCGGGGTAGGGCCGCGGGAGCAGGTGCGCGCCGGCCGTGGGCGGTCCCTGGGCCACGGCGTCGAGTTCGGCGGCGAGGACGACCGGGTCCTCGTAGCCTCCGGTGTCCGGGTGGGCGCGGCGGGCCGCTCCGACGATGGCCGCGCCGGCGGTGCGGGTGTCGTACGCGCACAGGATCGTGGCCGCAGTCGGCGCGAACAGCAGGTTGGCGAGGGCCTCGTAGCGGATCCACTCGGCGGTCTCGCGTGTGGAGCGCCCTGCGCGTCCGCCCCAGTCGGGCTCCATGAGGAGGTGGACCCGGCCGTCGGGTCCGGCGCGGGAGTCGAGGTGACTCGCCAGCTGGGCAACGGCGTTGGCGGCCGAGCCGGTGTACCAGTCCGCGTGCGGGACCAGCCGCACCTGCCGGGCGTCATCGCCGAGGGCGTCCCGTAACAGGTCCAGCCGCTCGGGGGCGGCGACGGCCACCGGCGGGGGTTCACCCGGCGCGGCGAGGCCTTCGGCGAGGAAGGGCAGGGCGGCGGCCACGAACGCGTCGTCCGCGCCGAACACGGCCATGCGGTGGTCGAACGAGGAGGTGAGGGTCATGGTTCTCCTCCGGCTGGGGGTCTGACCGGTGGGCTGCGGCTCCCCTGGGGCCTGCCCCAACTGTCCGTCGCGGCCCGGCAGTTGCGCACCTCCCGCTCACACCCGCGAGTGCACTTCGCCGGGGACCGAGCCGGAGATGACCCCCACGCGTACACTGCGCGGCCGTTTTCCGAACGGTTCACGCCAAGGACTCTTGAGCCACTCTTGACCGGCTCATGACATAAGACCACGATGGGCCCGCCACGCGCACAGCAGGCGTACAGCACCCGCACAAGCACGTCGCCGGTCCACCCCCCGCTCCACTCCCCGCTTCCGGAGACCCCGGAACCCCAGGAGAAACCAGGAGACTTCATGCGACTTCGGATACGAGGTTCAGGCGCCCGGAGCGGCAGACGCACCGCCGCTCTCGCCGCCCTCCTCGCGCTGACCCTCGCGGCACCCCTCTCCGCGAACGCCGACGGCGCCGACAGCCCCGGCTCGGCGAAGGCGGCACCCGCTGCCGACGACATCCGGCAGTACGAGATCCACGTCGACCACAACACCCCGGTCACCCGTACCGCGATCACCGCGGCCGGGGTGAGCGTGGACGAGGCCGACGAGGAGACGGTGGTCGTCTCCGGCCGGGCCGCGCAGATCAAGAAGCTGCGCGCGCAGGGCTACGAGGTCGCGCCGCTCGGCTCCGCGCCGGACCGCTCCGCGGGCGAGGCGCGGCTGTTCGACTTCCCCACGGCCGACTCGAAGTACCACAACTACGCGGAGACGAACGCGGAGATCGACCAACGCCTCGCCGCCTACCCGAACATCATGAGCAAGCGGGTGATCGGCACGTCGTACCAGGGCCGGAACATCGTCGCGATCAAGGTCAGCGACAACGTGGCGACCGACGAGAGCGAGCCCGAGGTCCTCTTCACCTTCCACCAGCACGCGCGCGAGCACCTCACGGTGGAGATGGCGCTGTATCTGCTGCGGGAGTTGGGGGCCGGCTACGGCAGCGACTCGCGGATCACCAACATGGTCAACAACCGCGAGATCTGGATCGTGCCCGACCTCAACCCGGACGGCGGCGAGTACGACATCGCCACCGGCTCCTACCGCTCGTGGCGCAAGAACCGGCAGCCCAACTCCGGTTCCTCGTACGTCGGTACGGACCTGAACCGGAACTGGGACTACAGGTTCGGCTGCTGCGGCGGGTCCTCGGGCTCGACCTCGTCCGAGACCTACCGGGGCGCGTCCGCCGAGTCGGCGCCCGAGGTGAAGGTCGTCGCGAACTTCGTCCGCGGCCGGGTCGTCGGCGGCAAGCAGCAGATCACCGCGGGGATCGACTTCCACACGTACAGCCAGCTGGTGCTGTGGCCGTTCGGGTACACGTACTCGGACACGACGACCGGGATGACGGCGGACGACTACAACGCCTTCAAGACGGTCGGCCAGAAGATGGCCGCGAGCAACGGCTACACGCCCGAGCAGTCGAGCGACCTGTACATCACGGACGGGTCGATCGACGACTATCTCTGGGGTACGCAGAAGATCTTCTCGTACACCTTCGAGATGTATCCGGCGTCCAGTTCCGGGGGCGGGTTCTATCCGCCCGACGAGGTCATCGAACGCGAGACCTCCCGGAACCGGGACGCGGTGCTGCAACTGCTGGAGAACTCGGACTGCATGTACCGCTCGATCGGCAAGGAAGCGCAGTACTGCTCCTAGTCGACGTCCTTGGCCTTTGACCTGACGTCGGCCTTGGACACGACCTCGGCTTCGGTCGCGGCCTCGTCCTTGTCCTCGGCTTCAGTCGCGGTCTCGACCTCGGTCCGGGCCTCGTCCTCAGTCTGGTCCTCGACCTCGACCTCGATCTCGTCCTCGGCGTCGCCTTCTTCGAAGTAGGCGTCGAGGACGGCGTCCAGCTGCTCCTCCCACTCGGCGAAGCGGGCCCTGGACGTGGCCTCGATCTCGATCGGGTACCAGCGGCGTTCGGGGGTGTGCACGGTGATGGTGAACCGCTTGCCGAAGCGCGGGGTCTCCGTCTCCACGGCGCCGATCTCGTCCCAGCGGAACTCGCAACTCTGGTCGTCCAGGCTGAGCCGGACGCCCTTCTCGTCGGCGACGATCCGCGCGCGCCGGTCGGAGGCCTCGAACACAGGCCCGTCGCCGGACTCCTCCGCGTCGTCGGTGTCCTCGTCATCGGACTCGACGTCGACCTCGGCCGCCGCGGCCTCGGTGTCCGCCTCGTTGTCGGTCCCGGGCTGCTCCGCCGCCGCGTCCTCGGCCTCGTCCGGCTCCTTCGCCTTCGCCGGCTCATCGGACACGGGCGACGTGAGCCCGGGGATGAATGCCGGGTCGAACCCGGCGCCCTCCAGGGGCTGGCTGCTCGAACCTATGCGCTGCTCCACAGCGCGAAGTATGGTCGACGATCCTGTGCCGGACACAGCCAGCCCCGACTTTGTTATCGGACGCCTACACGAGCACACCGAACACACCGGACACCGCGGCCCCTACACGAACAAGCCCACCACCGCGGCACCACGATCCACCGCATCCGTCGGCACGCTCCGCGCGCGACACAGCGACAGCGACCGCCCACGGTCGGGCGACCGTCGGCGCGCTCCGCGCGTGAGCGCCGTCGTCAAGACGCGAGGCGACGACCGAGCCCACCGAGACACGGCCGACGCCAACGCGCGCGACACAGCGGCAGCGACCGCCCACGGCCGGCCGGCAATCCTCGCCGGCCGGCCGTGACGATCACCGCCACCCGGCCCCTACACGAATACGCTCACCACCGCCGCCACCGCGAAGCCCGCCACCGACAGGACCGACTCCAGGACCGTCCATGTCTTGAGGGTGTCGCGTTCGGTGATGCCGAAGTACTTGGCGACCATCCAGAAGCCGCCGTCGTTGACGTGCGAGGCGAAGATGGAGCCGGCCGAGATGGCCATGATGACGAGGGCGACGAAGGCCTGAGAGTGGTCGCCCTCCGCGAGGAGCGGGGCCACGATGCCCGCCGTCGTGACGATGGCCACCGTCGCCGAGCCCTGGGCGACGCGCAGGACGAGGGAGATCAGGTAGGAGAGGACGATCACCGGGAGGCCGACGTCGTTGAAGGTGTCCGAGAGGGCCTGGGCGACCCCGCTGGCCTTGAGGACCGCGCCGAAGATCCCGCCCGCGCCGACGACGAGCAGGATGTTGCCGACCGGCTTCAGGGAGGCCGTCGAGACGGTCTCCAGTGACTTGCGGGACCAGCCGCGCCGGATGCCCAGCAGGTAGTACGCCAGGAACAGGGCGATCGTGAGCGCCACGAAGGGGTGGCCGAAGAACTCGATCACCGAGCGGCCCGTGGAGGGGTCCAGGGCGATCGAGGAGAACGTCGCCGCCAGGATGAGGATCAGCGGCGTGCCGATGATGCCGAGCACCGTGCCCAGCGGCACCGGCGTCTCCCGCGGCTCCACCCCCGACTCGCGCTGCTCGGACAGCACCGCTTCCTTGGCCTCCGCAGCCGCCTCCACCATGTCCTGCGGTACGGCGACGAAGATGCGGTTGCCGACCCAGGCCGAGAACACCCAGGCGGCGAGCACCGCGGGCAGCCCGCAGACGATGCCCATCAGGATGACCCAGCCGAGGTCCACGTGGAGCAGCCCCGCGGCGGCCACCGGGCCGGGGTGCGGCGGCAGGAAGGCGTGGGTCATGGACAGGCCCGCCAGCAGCGGCAGGCAGTAGAGCAGGATCGACTTGCCGCCGCGCTTGGCCGCCGCGTACACGATCGGTGCCAGGACGAAGATGCCGACGTCGAAGAAGACCGGGATGCCGAAGATCAGGCCGGTCAGACCCATCGCGAGCGGCGCGCGCTTCTCGCCGAAGAGGTTGAGCAGCCGGGACGCCAACACCTCGGCGCCACCGCTGACTTCGAGGATCGCGCCGAGCATCGTGCCCAGGCCGATGATGATCGCGACATGGCCGAGGATGCCGCCCATCCCGGACTCGATGGTCGACACGGCGTCCGATCGCTGGACGGTGCCGAAGAGTTCGGTGACCGAGAGACCGGCCATCAGGCCGACGGCTATGGAGACCGCGAGGAGAGCGACGAACGGCTGGAGCCTGACCTTGATGATCAGGAAGAGCAGGAGCGCGATGCCGATGGCGGCGACGGTCAGCAGACCGGCGGTGCCGTCGAGAAGGAGGAGGAGACCGCCGGTGTGGGGTGGGGTCTCGGCGGGGGCTGTCGCGGCGAGCGGATGGGACATGGGTGGGGGTCCTCTGGGTAAGTACATCGGGCTTTCGGGCATGGGGGATCGCGGCACGGCACCCGGGGAGGTGCCATGCCGTGTACGGCGTGCGGGAGTTGAGGAGCCGTCAGCTCAGGACGGCGAGCGCGTCGATCTCGATGAGCAGACCCGCGGGGAGGCCGACGTAGACCGTCGTACGGGCGGCCGGCGGCGCGGTGAGGCCCTGCTCCTCGAAGTACGCGTTGTAGAGCGCGTTCATCTCGGCGAAGTGGTCGACGTCGGTCAGGTAGACGCGGATCATCATCGCGTCGTCCCAGCTCGCGCCGCCCTCCTCCAGGATCGCCTTGACGTTGGCGAGGGTCTGGAGGGTCTGCTCGCGCAGGGTGGGGCCGGCCGGCGTGGGCGGCTTGCCCTCCTCGGCCGGGAGGAAGCCGACCTGGCCGGCGACCTGGAGGATGTTGCCCTTCCGCACGCCGTGCGAGAACTTCGCGGGCGGAGCGGTGTGGGTCTTGGGGGTGAGGGCGATCTTGTCGGTCATACGGTGTTCCTGTCTGGTGGTGATGCCGGTGCTGATGCGGGCGTTCTTCCGGAGTACTCCCCGCTGATCGCGTCGGCCGTGCGGCGCACCAGCGGTAGCAGGGTGAGGAGTTCGTCGGCGGTCACCACGACGTTCGGCGCGGAGACCGACATCGCGGCGGCGACCTTGCCGTCCGCGCCGCGGATGGGGGCCGCGACGCAGTTGATGGACTCCTCGTGGCCGCCGAGGTCGGTGGCCCAGCCCTGGTCGCGCACCTTGTCCAACTCCTTCAGAAATGCAGGGGCGTTGGGCGTGGACCGGGCCGTGTACATGGGGTAGTCGAGCTCGTCGGCGAGCACCCGCCGCTCGCCCTCGGGCAGGTCGGCCAGGAGCAGCTTGGCGACGGCGGCGACGGTGATGGCGACGGGCTTGCCGATCCGCGAGTACATCCGCACCGGGTAGCGGCTCTCCACCTTGTCGATGTAGAGCACCTCGTGCTCCTCGTACACGGCGAGGTGCACGGTGTGTCCGCACTGCTCGTTGAGGCGTACGAGGTGGGGGTGGGCGATCTCGCGGATGTCGAGGTTCTCCATGGCCTCCTGGGCGAGCGCGATGAGGCGGGCGCCGAGGCGGTAGCGCTGGTCGGACTGGCGGTAGACCAGGCCGTGTTCGTGCAGGGTGCGCAGCAGCCGCAGGGCCGTGGACTTGTGGACGCCGAGCCGCTCGGCGACCTGGCCGAGGTCGGCGGGCCCCTCGGCGAGCAGCGGCAGGATGCTCAGCGCACGGTCGACGGTCTGGCTCATGGCGTACGTACCTCCTCGTCGGCCCGCTCTGCGGCTGCTGTCCAGCCGGGGCCGAGTCGAAGTCTCTCCCACGCCGTGTCGTCGAGGGCGACCAGCCGGTCGGCGTGGTCGCGGGCCGGGGGCACGGCGAGGTCGCCGGGGACAGTGAGGGCGGCGGCGGCCATCAGGTGGCCGTGCCGGATGCGGTCGCGGACGGGCAGTGCGCGCAGGGTGGCGGAGAGGAAGCCGGCGGCGAAGGCGTCCCCGGCGCCGACGGCGGCGACGACGTCGACGTGCGGGGCGGGCACGAAGGTGGCGCCGGTCCGGTCGTAGACGGTCGCGCCCTGCCCGCCCTGCTTGACGACGAGCACCGAGGGGTCGGGGAACGCGGCGCGCACGGCGTCGGCGCCCACCAGCCCCCACACCTCCTGCGCCTCGTCCTCGCCGACGAAGACGAGGTCGGCGGCGCGGGCCAGCTCCAGCGTGGTCTGCGGGCCGTCGGGGGTGCGCCAAAGGCCGGGCCGGTGGTTGACGTCGAAGGAGACGAGAGGGCGGCCGTGGCGCAGGACGGTCAGCTCGCGCATGAGGTCGGCGCAGCCCTCGGCCAGGGCCGCGGTGATCCCGGACAGATGCAGCACGCGTCCGGCGCGTACGGCGGCCAGGTCCACGTTGTCCACGGTCATCGCGGAGGCGGCGGAACCGGCCCGGTAGTACGCGACCTCGTGGGCGTCGGTGGCCCGGTCGCCGGCCGTGCGGAAGTACACGCCCGTGGGCCGCTCTGGGTCCCGTCCCACGGCGGTGACGTCGACGCCGTACGCCCCGATCGTCTCGACCAGGTGGTCGCCGAACCCGTCGGCCCCGACCCGGCTGACCCACCGGACCGAATGCCCGGCCGCGGCCAGCACACAGGCCACGTTCGACTCGGCGCCGCCGATGGCACGGTCGAAGGAGGGCACGTCGGCGAGGCGGCCCGGCCGGGTGGGCAGGAAGGTCACCATGGACTCGCCGAGCGCTACGACGTCCACGACGTCGGGGGCCTTGCCGGGTCCGGTGGCGGTCACGATCGTCGTAGCTCCTGGGTGAGGGGGTTCCGGCGGCTCCGTTGACCCCGCGTTGGCCGAGATGTTAGACAGCCGTAAGCGCTATACGCAATGGCCATTGCAGATATCGCAACAGACCAGATCAGGGAGGTCCCATGGACACCGAGGCACTCGACCGACTCGCCGAGGAACGCGTCGACCACCGATTCAAGGGCCTCCCGCCGGACGCGGACGGCCTGACCGTCGGCGAGCTGACCGCCGAGCGCCGCAACCTCTTCACGGGCGGCTTCACCACGCCCCTGCTCGCCCTGTCCGCCGAGCGCCTGGAGCACAACCTCGCGCTCATGGAGACGTACGCGACCCGCCACGGCCTCGCCTTCGCCCCGCACGGCAAGACCTCCATGGCCCCGCAGCTCTTCCGCCGCCAGCTCGACCGCGGCGCCTGGGGCATCACCCTCGCCCTCCCCCACCAGCTCCGCGTGGCCCGTGCCTTCGGCTTCCAGCGGCTCTTCCTCGCCAATGAACTCGTCGACCCGGCGGCCCTGCGCTGGATCGCCGGTCAGCTGGCGGCCGACCCGGACCTCCGCCTGATCTGTTACGTCGACTCCGTACCCGGCGTCGAGCTGATGGCCGCGGCCCTCGAAGGGTCCCCGCGTCCGCTGGACGTCGTCGTCGAACTCGCCGCCGGCGAGGGCGCCCGCACCGGCGTCCGCACCGAGGCGGAGTGCGCGGCCGTGGCCGACGCGGTGGCCGCCACCGGCACCCTGCGGCTGGTCGGTGTCGCGGGCTACGAGGGCGAGGTACCGGGAGCCGACCCGGAGCGCGTGCGCGGCTATCTGCGCCGACTGGTCGCCCTGGCCGCCGAGTTCGACAAGGCGGGCCGTTTCAAGGGCCTGGACGAGATCGTCGTCAGCGCCGGCGGCAGCGCCTGGTTCGACGCGGTGGCCGACGTCTTCGCCGAGATCCCCGAACTCTCCGTGCCCGTACTGAAGTTGCTGCGCTCGGGCGCCTACGTCTCGCACGACGACGGCCACTACCGCAAGATCACCCCCTTCAACCGGGTCCCCGAAGAGGGCGCGCTGGAGCCCGCGTTCCGCCTGTGGACGCAGGTCGTCTCCCGCCCCTCCCCCGAGCAGGCCTTCGCCAACGGCGGCAAGCGCGACGCGGCCTACGACCTCGACCTGCCCTTCCCCCAGGTCGTCCGCCGGGACGGCACCGAGCACCCGGCCACCGGCATCTCGGTGCCCGCCCTGTCCGACCAGCACACCTGGCTGACCACCACCCCCGAGGCCGAATTGCGGGTCGGCGACTGGCTGGGCCTGGGTCTGTCCCACCCGTGCACGACCTTCGACAAGTGGCCGCTGATCCCGCTGGCCGAGGCGGACGGGACGGTCGTCGACTACATCCGCACGTTCTTCTAGGAGGGTTCGTGGAGCAGCTCGTCATCCGGGACGCGGACGTCGTCGACGGTTCCGGCGCACCCTCGTACCGCGCCGACGTGGTGGTCGACGAGGGCCGGATCGTCTCGATCGTCCAGGAGGCCGCGGCGGCGGGCTGCCAACGCCCGAAAGCCGTGCGGGAGTTGGACGCGGAGGGCTTGACCCTCTCCCCCGGCTTCATCGACATGCACGCGCACAGCGACCTGGCCCTGCTGCGCGACCCGGACCACAGTGCGAAGGCCGCGCAGGGGGTCACGCTCGAAGTCCTGGGCCAGGACGGGCTGTCGTACGCGCCGGTCGACGACCGCACGCTCGCCGAGGTCCGCCGCTCGATCAGCGGCTGGAACGGGTACGGCGACGACATCGACTTCGACTGGCGGTCGGTCGGCGAGTACCTGGACCGGCTGGACCACGGCTTCGAGGGCCGCGGGATCGCGGTCAACGCGGCCTACTTGATCCCGCAGGGCACGGTCCGCATGCTCGCCGTCGGCTGGGAGGACCGCGAGGCCACGCCCCAGGAACTGGACCGCATGCGGCAGTTGGTGGCCGAGGGCATGGAGCAGGGCGCGGTCGGCCTGTCGTCCGGGCTGACGTACACCCCCGGGATGTACGCCAAGGACGCCGAACTGACCGAGCTGTGCCGGGTGGTGGCGTCCTACGACGGCTACTACTGCCCGCACCACCGCTCGTACGGAGCCGGAGCCCTGGAGGCGTACGAGGAGATGGTGGAGCTGACCCGTGAGGCGGGCTGCCCGCTCCATCTCGCCCACGCCACCA
This sequence comes from Streptomyces sp. NPDC001002, assembly GCF_053599215.1. Lineage (NCBI taxonomy): Bacteria > Bacillati > Actinomycetota > Actinomycetes > Kitasatosporales > Streptomycetaceae > Streptomyces > Streptomyces sp. NPDC001002. The sequence goes on from NZ_JBSFLV010000002.1 coordinate 93,242, forward strand.
TGAACTTCGGCGTGAACAAGGGCCGGGCACCGGAGTTGCTGACCCTCCTGGACGAGGCGCTGGCGTCCGGGGCGGACATCACGCTCGACACGTACCCCTACACCCCCGGCTGCACAACCCTCGTGGCGATGCTGCCCAGTTGGGCGAGCGAGGGCGGCCCGGAGGCGATCCTGAAGCGTCTCGCGGACGACGGGACGGCCGAGCGGATCCGGCACCACGTGGAGGTCGTCGGCTCGGACGGCTGCCACGGCGTACCGATCGAGTGGGACACGATCGAGATCTCGGGCGTGGGCACGGAGGCCTTGGCGGGATATGTGGGCCGCACGGTCCAGCAGTCGGCGGACGCCCGCGGCGAGACGCCGTGGACGGTGGCGCGCCACCTCCTGCTGGCGGACCGCCTGGGACCCACGATCCTCCAGCACGTGGGCCACGAGGAGAACGTGCAGGCGATCATGCGCCACCCCGTCCACACCGGCGGCTCGGACGGCATCCTGCAGGGCGCGAAGCCGCACCCGCGGGCGTACGGCACCTTCCCGCAGTATCTCGGGCGGTACGTACGGGAGTTGGGCGTGCTGTCGCTGGAGGAGTGCGTCGCGCATCTCACCTCGCGCCCGGCGGCCCGGCTGCGGCTGCCGGACCGGGGCCTGGTCCGCGAGGGGTACCGGGCGGACCTGGTCCTCTTCGACCCGGCGACGGTGGCGGCGGGCTCGACCTTCGCCGATCCGCGCAGGCTGCCGACGGGCATTCCGCACGTCCTGGTCGACGGACGGTTCGTGATCGAGGACGGACGGCGGACGGACGTACTGGCAGGGCGGGCGGTGCGGCGGACCACCCGCCCCTGACCGCTTACGGGTTGGGGCTCACGGCTTGGACCTACGGCTTGGGCAGGGTGCAGGAACTGGCGTTCAGGTTCAGCTTGTTGCCCGTGGTGAAGCAGGCGGGGATGTTGTAGATCTCCTGCGCGTAGTTGATGCCCTGGCGGACGGTCACGGTGCCGTTCGCGTCGACCTCGCAGGGGTTGTTCTCGGTGCAGCGCTGGCCGTCCTCGTTGCCGGTGTTGTTGACGGCGACGACCTGCCCGGTGGCGTTGTCGAGCACCGGCGAACCGGAGGTGCCGCCGATGGTCTGGCAGGCGGAGGTGTAACGGACCGAGTCCTTCCAGGTCCAGTCGCCCTCCTTGAGGCGGTAGACGAACCCGTCGATGTTGCAGGCGTAGGTCCGCTTCCAGTACCCGGAGACGACGGTGATCGCGGTACCGGCGGTCGGGTGGGTGCTCTGCACGGTCAGCGGGGAGATCCCGTAGGTGCTCTGGATCGAGGCGTACGTGGTGGTGAGCTGGTAGATCGTGACGTCCGTGTCGGTCATGGTCGCGTAGGCGACCTTGCTGGCGCGCAGCGTGCCGACCCTGGTCGCCGAGGCGTTGAGCAGCCCGAAGGTACGGGTGGAGGCCTGGTCGACGATGACCTCGCCGGCCGCCGGGAAGCCGGTCTCCAGGCAGTGGCCGTTCGTCAGCACCAGCGCCGGGTCGGTGGACACGGAGTTGGGGAAGCGGATGACGGAACCGGAGCAGTTGCTGAGCGAGACGGTGCCGGCGAAGTTGACGGCCTGGATGGTGGGCGCGGCGGCCTTCTCGACGGCCGCCTTCTCGGCCGGCGCCGTGGTGGGCGCGGCGACCGCGGGTGCCATGCCCGCCCCGGCGATGGCCAGGGTGAAGAGCGTGGCAAGGAGAGGCTTCTTCATGTGGGGGTCCCCTCTGGAAACGCGAGCGCCCGGAGATCTTCCGGTCGCTTTCACGTTTTTGTCATGGACATCTTCACGACAAGGGGGTGCCACGACAAGAAGGCATGCGCGAGTTGTGTACAGGTGATCTACGCGCGACACCTGCCATGTCTCATGTGGTGGAAAGCACGACCCGGGGGGCGTTACCGAGCCGTAAGCTCCCAGACATGCAGGTGATCCAGTCGACCAAGCTCGCCAACGTCTGTTACGAGATCCGGGGCCCGGTTCTTGAGGAGGCGATGCGGCTGGAAGCGGCCGGGCACCGCATTCTCAAGCTGAACACCGGCAACCCCGCCGCGTTCGGCTTCGAGTGCCCGCCGGAGATCCTGGAGGACATCCTCCGCAACGTCTCCTCGGCACACGGGTACGGCGACGCGAAGGGCCTGCTGGCGGCGCGCCGGGCGGTCGTCATGCACAACCAGACGCTCGGCATCGAGACCGACGTGGAACACGTCTTCATCGGCAACGGCGTGTCCGAGCTGATCGTGATGGCGATGCAGGGGCTGCTGGACGACGGCGACGAGGTGCTCGTACCCGCGCCGGACTATCCACTGTGGACGGCCGCGGTCTCTTTGTCGGGCGGCACCGCCGTGCACTACCGCTGCGACGAGCAGTCGGACTGGATGCCGGACCTCACGGACGTGGAGCGGAAGGTCACCGACCGCACCAAGGCGATCGTCATCATCAACCCCAACAACCCGACGGGGGCGGTGTACGACGAGGCGATGCTCAAGGGGCTCACCGACATCGCCCGGCGCCACAACCTGCTGGTCTGCTCCGACGAGATCTACGACAAGATCCTGTACGACGACGCCACGCACACGCCGACCGCGGCGGTCGCGCCGGATCTGCTGACGCTGACCTTCAACGGCATGTCGAAGGCGTACCGGGTGGCGGGTTACCGGGTCGGCTGGATGGCGATCTCGGGTCCGCGCGCGCACGCCGACTCCTACATCGAGGGTCTGACGATCCTCGCGAACATGCGGCTGTGCGCGAACATGCCGGGGCAGCACGGGGTGGTCGCCGCGCTGAGCGGACGGCAGACGATCAATGACCTGGTGCTGCCGGGTGGGCGGCTGCGGGAGCAGCGGGATGTGGCGTACGAGTTGCTCACGCGGATTCCGGGGGTGAGCTGCGTGAAGCCGAAGGGGGCGCTGTATCTGTTCCCGCGGCTCGACCCCAAGGTGTTCAAGATCAAGGACGACCGGCGGATGGTGCTGGATCTGCTGCGCCAGGAGAAGATCATGGTCGTCCAGGGGACCGGGTTCAACTGGCCCGAGCCGGATCACTTCCGGGTGGTGACGCTGCCGACGGCCGGGGATCTGCGGGATGCGGTGGGGCGGATCGGGAACTTCCTCGACGGTTACGGTCAACTTTAAACTTTAGACGGGATCTAAGGTAGGATGGTTTCCTGGCAGCCACAGGAGGCTATCCCCATGTACGAGCCGATCCGTACGAAGTCGGTCCACAGCACGGTGGCCGGTGCGGCCGATTTCCCCCACCGGTCGCGTGAGGACGAGCTGGACATCCAACTGGCGGGGCATCTCTCGGCGTTGCTGGCGGTGACGGACGAGTTGCGTGTGCTGGAGCCTTCCGGCGACCTCGACGAGGCGGCGGAGCGGCTTGCCGCGCAGGTGGGTCGGTTGCGGGGCGGTACGGCGCCGGTCCGCATGGCGGTGACCCCGCGCGACACCGACCTCACGGCTCTGCACCAGCGGGCGCATGCCCTTGCGGGGCGGGCGCTGGTGGTGGCGGCGTCGCGGGCGGACACGGCGGCGGCGATTCTGGCGGCGGAGCGGATGGATGCGCATGCGGCGGCGCTGGCTCCCCTGGAACTGGCGTCCCGCTGAGCGCGTCCGCGGTATCGCCGTAGGGGTTAGGCCGGTCTTGCGGCTGCGGCTCCGTCGTGGCCGGCCGCGCAGTTCCCCGCGCCCCTGAGGGCGTTGCACCGCCGAACGCCCCATTGCGCCGCCCCCTCTTGTCCCCACCCAATCTCTTCCGGCGCCCCCTGTTACTCCCGCTGACTCTTCTCCGCCGCAACGGCGATCAACCACCGCGGCGCACCCCGGCGGTGCCGAACCGGCCGCACATTCCACCCGCTCTTCTTCGCCGCATCATCTTCTCCCCGCCCCCACTTCTCGCCGCCCCCTCCTTTCCGCCGCCGCGGCGATCAGCCACCGCGGCGCGCCCCGGCGGTGCCGAACCAGCCTCCACTCACCCCCTGCTGAAGCGGCGCAGCCGGTCCGTTGTGTTCCGGGACCGCCACTTCACCCCCCGTTCACCCGGTAAGCACTGGAACATGGGGTTCCGGGAGCACGCTCCCCGGCGTGAGACGTATCGCAGGAATCGTCCTCGCGGTTCTGCTGATCGGCGGCGTGGTGGCAGCCGTCGTCGCAGGGCGGCACACGGAGGACCAGGGCACGGCAACGAAGACCGTGCGTGGCGTGATCGGATCGGAGAAGGCGGACTTCTTCGCCGATCCCGACGTGGTGAAGGCCCTCGCCGCCAAGGGCTACACCGTGAAGGCCGAGACCTCCGGGTCCTGGGCCATGGAGGGGCTGGACCTGGACGGGTACGACTTCGCCTTTCCCTCCAGTCAGGCACCCGCCGTCGAGCTCGCCGCCCGCTACAAAGTGCGCGGCGCCCTCCCCCGCCCCTTCTACTCGCCCCTCGTCGTCGTGGCCCACCGCAGCGCCGCCGACGTGCTCGCCGCCAACGGCCTCGCCACGCTCGACACCGAGCACCGCGGCACCCTGAAGATGGCCGCCTATCTCGACGCCGCCAAGCACGATCGCAGTTGGCAGCAGCTCAAGGGGGCCGGGAAATATGGGGAGTTGAGCGGGACTCTCTTCATCTCCAGTACCGATCCCGCGTCCTCCAACTCCGGCGCCCTCTACCTCGCCGCCGCCTCCTACGTGGCCAACGGCGGGCGGGTCGTCGCGAGCGAGTCCGACCTCGATCGCACCGAGCCTCTGCTGAAGAAGCTCGTCAGCGTGCAGGGCGCCCAGCAGTCCAGTTCGGACGCCGTCTTCCGGGACTTCGTCAGCGGGGCCGGGAATCCGCTCGTGCTGGTCTACGAGTCCCAGGTCGCCGCCCTGTTGGCGGACGGACAGCAGCCCGACGACCTCGTCGTGCTCTACCCGGACACCACCGTCAACAGCGACCACACCGTCGTACCGCTCACCGACAACGGCCAGGCACTCGCCCAACTCCTCTCCACGGACCCGGAGTTGCGCAAGCTCGCCGTTCGGCACGGTTTTCGGCCGCAGGGTTCCGCCACCGAGTTCGCCTCGGCCGGCACCTATCTCAAGCAGGAACTGACCGGCGTCCGGCAGGCGCCCGTGCCCACCTCCGCGGTGCTGCACGAGATGGCCCGCCGGGCGAAGGGATAACGGGGGGACAGACACGTGAACGATCACAACACCAGTCAGAACAGCAGCCACAGCAGCGACGACACCTTCACGCTCACTCCGCCCGAGGCCGTGACCGCAGTGCCGCGGGAGAAGGCAGGCGGGCTCGTGCCCGTCGCCGACACCGTCCGCACCGACATGGCACAGAAGGCCGCCGCGTACGTCGACGGGCTCGCCGCGCTCGACGCCCGCTCACCCGAGTTCGCCGGCAAGGTCGGCGAGATCACCGCGCTCGGCGCCGGCGAGATGCGTACCGCGACCGCACAATCCAACCGGATGCTGGAGCGGACCGTCCGCTCTCTGCCGGACAAGGGCGGGGACGCGCAGTCCCAGGTCGCCGGGTCGCTCGTCGAACTCCGGCGTGTGGTCGAGGACTTGGATCCGCGGGACATGCCGGCCGGCAAGGGGCGGAAGTTCCTGTCCCGGCTGCCCGGCGGCAACAAGCTGCGCGACCACGTCGCCAAGTACGCCTCCGCGCAAGGGACCTTGAACAAGATCGTCGGCTCCCTGCGCGGCGGCCAGGACGAACTGCGGCGCGACAACGCCGCGTTGCAGACCGAGCGGGTCCGCCTCTGGGAGACCATGGGCAAGCTGCAGGAGTACGTCGTGCTGACCGAGGCCCTGGACGCGGCCGTCGAGCAGCACATCGCCGGTGTCGCGGAGTTGGAGGCGGCCGACAGTCTCCGCGCCGACGTGCTCTTCCCCGTCCGGCAGAAGCACCAGGACCTGCTCACCCAACTCGCGGTCTGCGCCCAGGGCTACCTCGCCATGGACGTCGTACGCCGCAACAACGAAGAGCTGATCAAGGGCGTCGACCGGGCGGCCACGACCACCGTGTCGGCGCTGCGGATCTCCGTGATGCTGGCCTCCGCGCTGGACAACCAGAAGAAGGTCGTCGAGCAGGTCAACGCGTTGCGCGGGACCACCGAGGACCTGATCCGGGGCAACGCCGAGATGCTCGCCACGCAGAGCGGGGAGATCCAGCGGATCGCCGCCGACCCGGCCGTGGGCGCCGAGACCCTGCGCTCCGCCTTCCAGCAGATCTACCGCACGCTGGACGCCATCGACACGTACAAGGTCCAGGCGACCGAGGTGATGGCCTCGACCGTCGAGTCCCTGACCGCCGAACTCCAGTCCGCCAGCAGCTACTTGGCGCGCAGCAGGTCACAGAGCGCGCTCGAAGGGGGGCTCTCATGAGACGGGGTCTCGTCCTCGTAACCGCGGCCGCCGCCCTGTTGACCGCCTGCACGACTGCGCCCAAGGCGGCCGACCCCGCCGACGACCACTCCCCGCAGCCGGGCACCCTGCGCGTCCTCGCCTCCAGCGAACTCGCCGACATGACACCGGTGTTGGACCAGGTCCGCAAGGACACCGGACTCACCGTCCGCCCCACCTACATGGGCACCCTGGACGCCGTGGACCTGCTCGCCAAGGGCGGCACCGACGGGCTGTACGACGCGGTGTGGCTGTCCTCGGACGACTATCTGCGACTGCGGCCCGAGGCGGCGAAGCGGGTCGTGTCGGAGACGTCGATCATGTCCAGCCCGGTCGCGATCGGCGTGAAGACGGCCGTGGTGAAGGAGTTGGGCTGGCAGCCCGATCACGTCACCTGGTCGCAGGTCGAGCAGGCCGTGCAGGAGGGCCGGCTCAGCTACGGCATGACCGACCCGGCCCGCTCCAACTCCGGTTTCTCCACGCTGATCTCGGTCGCTTCCGCCCTGTCCGGCGCCCAGTCCGCGCTCACCGACGCGGACGTCACCAAGGCCACGCCGAAGCTGAAGGAGTTCTTCAAGGGGCAGCAGCTGACCTCGGGTTCGTCGGGCTGGCTGGCGACCGCCTACGAGCGGCGGGGGAACGTCGACGCGATGCTCAACTACGAGTCGGTCCTCAAGGGCGTCCCCGGTCTGACCGTGATCCGCCCCACCGACGGCGTGGTCACCGCCGACTACCCGCTCTCCTCCCTCGCCGCCACCAGCGCGGCGACCCGCGAGGAGGTCCGCCGTCTGACCGAGGCCCTGCGCACCCCGGAGATCCAGCGGCAGATCACAGAGCGCACTCACCGCCGCCCGGTCGTCCCCTCCGTGAAGCCGGCGGCCGGCCTCGACACCAGCCGCCGCCGTGAACTGCCCTTCCCCGGCAGCCGATCCGTCGCCGACGGACTCCTCGACGCCTACGAGAACAAGCTGCGCCGCCCCTCCCGCACGGTCTACGTCCTCGACACCTCGGGCTCGATGAAGGGCGACCGCCTCGCCCGGCTGAAGAAGGCGCTCACCGACCTCACCGCGGACTTCCGCGACCGCGAGGAGGTGACGCTGATGCCCTTCGGCTCGGACGTGAAGAGCGTCCGCACCCATGTGATCGACCCGGCCGACCCGCAGACCGGTCTGAACGGCGTCCGCAAGGACACCAAGGCGCTCAGCGCCCAGGGCGACACCGCGATCTTCTCCTCGCTGGAGAAGGCGTACGACCATCTCGGCGCCGACGACGACACGTTCACGTCGATCGTGCTGATGACGGACGGCGAGAACACGACCGGCGCCAAGTCCGCTGACTTCGACGCCTTCTACCGCGGGCTCGGCGCGCAGCAGCGGCAGACCCCGGTCTTCCCGATCCTCTTCGGCGACTCCGACCGGGCGGAGCTGGAGCACATCGCCGAACTGACCGGCGGCCGCCTCTTCGACGCCCAGAAGGGCTCGCTGGACGGCGCCTTCGAGGAGATCCGTGGCTACCAGTAGGTTCGTGGGGTTCCTGGAGTCCCGCAAGAACATCACCGGCAGCGCCTGCGGACTGGTGGGCGTGGTGCTGACCTTCGTCGGCGCGGCGGGACCGTACTGGCCCGTCGTGGTCGTCGGCCTCTACGGCGCGGGCGCGCTCATCGCCCCGCCGGAGCGCCCGGCGCCGCCCGCCTTCCCGGACCCGTCCGCCCAACTCGACGAGGTGCGCGAGGACTTCGAGCGGCTCGGCGGCTATCTCGCCGGCGTCGAGCTGCCGCCGGCCGCGGCGGGCCGGCTCACCGAACTGACCGAGCTGCTGGCCGCGTTGCTCGACCCGGGCTGGGCCACGGAGTTGCTGGGCCAGGACCCCGAGGGCCTGCACACCCTCTCCCGGGCGGTGCGCCAGGACATCCCGGAGGCCGTCGACACCTTCGTACGCACCCGGTGGTGGAGTCGGATGGCGCCGGGGCAGGAGCCGCCGGAGCGGCACCTGGAACGGCAGTTGACGCTCCTCCAGGAGGAGGCGGACCGGCTGGCCTCGTCCCTGCGGGAGACGGAGGCGCGGCGGCAGGAGTCGCACACGCGGTATCTGGAGGAGCGAGGCCGGGGGGCCTGAGCCGACCCCTCGGCCACCGGGCCCGCGTCATCCTGCCTGGATCCTGACCAGTACCACGATCAGCACCAGCACCACGAGCAGCAGCACCGCCACCTTCACCGCCCCCAACCGGCCGCCGCCTGAGGGCTCTTGGACGACCGGCGCCGGAACCGGAGGTGGCAGCGGCACCGGTGCCGGGCCGTTGAACACGTCGTGGCCGGTCAGGGCCGCGCGCGTGCACCAGGGGCAGGTCGGCAGGTGCGAACCGTAGGTGTGCAGGGGGCGGTTGGGGCAGCTGCGCATGCGGGCCCGCTCCCGGTCGAGCGCCCGTAGCCAGGCCTCCGCCGGTGGGCGGGCGGCGGGGGCGTGCACGCCGGGGCCGAAGGCGGCGCGGGCCAGGGTGAGCAACTCCGGTGGCAGTACGGACGGGTCGACCGTGCCGCGCGGGATGACGACCGACTCGGGGCGCACCACGTAGGAGCAGCTCGCGGCGATGTTGTCCTTGACCGTGGACTCGGAGGTGCTCTCGTGCGGGACGCCCCCGAAGGGGTGGTTGCCGGCCGTCAGGAGTTGGTAGACGAGGACCGCGAGGGCGAAGTCGTCGCTGGCGCGGGTGGCGGGGCCGCCGGCCTGGCGCTCGGGGGACGAGTAGTCGGTGGTGTGCATCAGGCACGGGAAGGGCTCACCGGTGACCGCGTCGGTGAAGGCGATGGAGTCGCAGTCCAGGAAGGTGACGAAGCCGTTGGCGTCGACGACCACGTTGCTGCTGGAGAAGTCTCCGATGACGAGGTGGTCGTGGTGCATGCGGGCGGTCATGAAGGCGAGGTTCCAGGAGACGCCGAGCAGGAACCGCCAGTCCGCCCGCTCCGGGAACAGCCGCAGCCGCTGGGCGCGGGTGAACAGACCGACCAGCTGGACGTGTTCGGGCTCTCCGAAGCGGTGCATGGCGTAGCCGAGGAACTCGCCCTCCGCACCCCGGGCGATCGCGGTCGGCCAGGCCAGCTCCGGCGGCTGGGACCGGTCGGTGGGGCGGGCGGCGAGCGGGGACATGGTCAGCATCCGGGCCAACCGCCGCTCCTGGTCGGGGCCCGGCGGCTCGCGGTAGAGCTTGACGACCGTGCCGTGGTCGCCCTCGACCGGGAAGACCGCCGCCTGGCCGCCGCCCTTGAGCGGGAGTTCGGCCAACTGGGCCTGCTTGCCGTCGAGATACACCACCCGGCCGCTCATCCCCGTACCTCCCGCACGGCCCGCAGCAGCGTCTTGTCGTCGGCGTTCAGCGCGGTCAGCCGGTCCGACCTGAGCAGCGCGGCCAGGTTCTCGTGCGCGCTGTCGGAGACCGGGCCCGGAGTGGTGTCCAGGGAGCGGAAGACGGCGTCCACGAAAGAGGCGTTGGGCGTGGGCGCGCCCCCTGCCGAGCGGGACAGGGCGGCCTGCGCGAGGCCGTCGGTGGACAGCAGCACCCCGTCGACGCGCGGGTCGCACACGCAGTCGGTGTGGATCCGGCGGGCCGCGTCCGGCGAGGTGAGGAAGACCGTCTCGTTGCTGTACTCGCTCACCGCGGCCGGCTGCGGCAGCGCGTGGAACTGCCGCTCTCCGTCCTCCGTCCCGGCCCGCAGCACCACGAAGCCGTCGCCGACGGTGAGATGACCTAGCCAGCCGGGGGTCAGCACGACGACGGTGAGCGTGGTCGCGAAGTCCGTCGCCGAGGCTCCGGTGGTGTCCAGGAACACCTTGGTGACGTCGTGGAAGGCGTCCGCGAGCAGGTCGTGCACGGCCTCGCCGGGCGAGGTGTCGACGGCGGCCGATGACCTGCGTACGAAGTGTTCGACGGCCAGGTCCACCGCGAGCCGGGAGCCCTCCTCCGAGCGCGGTCGGCTGCCCGCGCCGTCCGCGACCGCGAGCACCGCGACCTGTCCCGACACGGTGTGCGCGCACGCGTCCTGGCAGGGCCGGCCGTCTCTGCGGTGCCGGTAGCCCTCGACGCTCATGCCGTGCATCCGCCAGCCGGCCCGGCCCGCGCCCATCGCCTAGCTCTCCCAGGCCGGGCGCTGGGTCTTGAACTGGCTGAAGATCTTCTCGAAGACCTCGTCGCCCGCGCCCTTCTGCTCGGCGTTCGCGCTCGCGGACATCATCTGGAGCAGTTCGCGGAACGGGAAGCCCTGGATACGGGCGTTGAACGTCGGCGCGAAGGCGCGCAGCACCTGTTCGCCGATGTCGGTGATCCCGCCGACGCCGATCGCGTAGAGCCGGAAGCGGCGGGCGCGCTGCTCCTCGGCGAGGACGGGGACAAGGCGTTGCCAGGAGTCGGTGCGGCGGCCGGTGCCGTCGGTGGGCAGTCCGTCGGTGACCAGGCAGATCTGCGGGCGGTAGTACTGGAGCCCGGAAGCGCGCAGTTCCGCCTTGCGGGCCGCGACCACGTGCATCGACAGCTCCAGCGCCTCGGTCATCAACGTCACGCCGGCGGCCGCCAGTCGGGGCGGCCGGAAGGTGTGGGCGGGCACGAACGGGCTCACCGGCGTCCCCGGCGGCAGCGGCTGCGGGCCGCGCCAGGCGGCGACGCCCTGTCCGCCGAAGGTGACCAGCGCGACCTCGACGGAGTAGCTGAGCGCCACGTCGTCGTGGAGTTCGCGGGTCCACTCCACGAGCGCGTCGTTGAGCGTCTGGATCGGGGGGCCCGCCATCGAGCTGGACGTGTCGAGGCACAGCACCAGCGGCAGCCGCTGGGCGTTGTTCTCGAACTCGATGTCGGCGTACTCCGCCGGCAGGGTGGGCGGGTATTCGCTGGACATGGGCCTCTCCTGGTGGAACCGGTACGTCAGCGGGCGGGTCGCCCCGCGGCGGGCGGGAAGGCGTGCAGGACGTCCGCGTCCTTGTCCGAGGCGTCGGTGACGTCGACGGGCGCGCCGGGCGCGGGCGGCGCCTGTCCGGGCTCCGCCCACACCGCCCGGTACAGGACGCGGTCGACCTCGACGTATCCCTGCGGATGCAGATCGGTACGGACGACGGCGGACCTTGTCGGGCCACCACGGCCACCGTCGCGGGCCCGATGTCGGCCACCGGAACGGGCGGGGGTGGCGCGCAGGGCACGGGTGGGCTCGTCGGCGTCGGCGGTGCGCGAGGCCTGACCGGCCGTGGCGGGGGCGGGAGTTCGGGTGCGGCGGACGAGGAGGAAGAAGGCGCCGAGGAGGAGGACGAGGACGGTGGCGACGGCGGGGAGCAGCCAGGGGGGTCGGCCGTCGTCGGCGGGGTCGTAGACGTAGCCGACGCGCTTCTCGATGTTCGTCCCGGTCAGGTCGTTGCCCGACACGTCGTCCTTGGCGACCTGGTCGCACAGGGTCTTGTTGCCGGCCTCGGTGCAGACGCCGTTGTCCACGAGGTCCTTGTGTGTCCGCTCCGACAACTTGGTGATCTTGGCGTCCGGGTCGACGATCCTGCTGTCGGCCAGCAGGAGCAGGACAGTGCCGCCTTCGCCGGTGGTGACGCCGGCCGGTACCTGGACCGCCAGGTCGTGTTCGTTTCCATCGGCGTTGTCGATGGCGTCCTCGCGGTCCGACCTGGAACCGTCGAGCGCCAGCGAGCGGTTGAGGGTGACCGTGACGTTGCCGTCGTCCAGCCGACCCGTCCAGCACTTCAGCCTGGCCGAGAAGTCCCCACCGCACTCCTCGTCCGCCCCGGCCGCCGGAGCGACCGCCGTCAGGACGAGGAGAATTCCCAGAAAGATGGTGAAACGCAACGATCGCCCCATGGGCACCCCCGTGGCCCGAAAAGACCCCCGCCCATAGTGGAGCCAACAGGCCCGCGTCCGAAAGGGGTTGTGCCCCCTCACACCGGCCACTTCTACAACTGGAACACCTGGTGGCAGCGGATGAACATCTGCCGCGCCCGTTCCACCCAATCACTGGCCAGAGCATCGAAATCCGACTGTGTGACCCGGCAGATCAGCGGGAGGTCGCACACCCCCGCGAGACACGGCCGAGGTCCCCGGACGTCCCAGACGGAGAGCATCGGATTGAGCTGTTCCGTGTTCCACGCGTTCGACGCGGCCGCGGCGAGGGCGAGTTGATCGTGGCGCAGGTACTGGCCGTCGGTGACGAAGGCGACCAGCAGCCGTTTGGTGGTCATGAAGCGGACCGTGAGCGTGCGGCCGGTCTCCTCCAGATCGAAGCGCAGGGACACGGAGTCGGTGTCCGTAAGGGCGTGGTAGTTCCGCCCCGCACCCCACTTCTGCACCAACTGCCGCCAGTGCGTGCCGATTTCGAGGACCGGGGCGGGAAAGGACTCAGAGGGAGCCACGGTTCACCGCCCGGGAAACCATCGCGTCGGTCAGGCCTGCGTCCAGCAGGGCCTGGGCGTGCAGCAGCAGACAGGACGGCACGGACACGCTCGTACCGGAGGAGCGGCGGGCCGCCAGCTCGCTGACCCGCAGCTCGATCGTCCGTCTCACCTTGGGCGGCGGCCAGGACGGCGACTGCGCGGTCTCCGCGAGGAGTTCGGTCAGCAGCACGTCGAGCGGGGGCCGGTCCTCGGGCTTCTTGGCCAGGCAGCGGGCGATCAGCGGGCGGATGCCCGGGGGTACGGCGTCGAGTTCGGGTTCGCCGCAGACGACCTGGTAGCGCACGGACTCGCCGATGCCGTGCGGCGGACGGCCGGTGAGGGCGTACACCAGGACTCCGCCGAGAGAGAAGACGTCACTGGGCGGGCCGACCCGCGCGCCCTTCATCTGCTCGGGGGACATGAACGGCGGGGTGCCGACGATGAGTCCGGCCTGGGTGAGGCCGGGGGCGCCGTCGACGCGGGAGATGCCGAAGTCGATGACACGGGGGCCGTCGGCGGCCAGCAGCACGTTGGACGGCTTGAGGTCGCGGTGCACGACTCCCGCCGCGTGCACGGCCTGCAACGCCTCGACCAGGAAGGCGCCGAGCTTGCGGACCTGCGCCTCGGGCAGCGGGCCGTCGGTGCGGACGGCCTCGGTGAGCGAGGGGCCCGCCACGTACATCGTGGCCAGCCAGGGCAGTTCGGCCTCCGTGTCGGCGTCGATCACGGCCGCCGTGTACGCGCCGCTGACCACCCGGGCGGCGGCGACCTCGCGGGCGAAGCGCTCCCGGAACTCGGGCTCGGCGGCCAGTTCCTGGCGCACCACCTTCACCGCCACCTCACGCCCGGCCGGCGAACGGCCGAGATACACCCATCCCATGCCGCCGGACCCGAGCCGCCCGACGATCCGGTAGGGCCCCACCTTCAGGGGATCGCTGACCGGTGTGCGCACCCCGCTCACCTCATTTCGGGGTTCGTTGCAGGATGTCCCGAGTGTCCCGCGAAATCCGGGTGCGCACAGAGGTGATGCGAGAAGTGGAAGCCGTCGGTTTCACGACAAGGGCGAGGGCCCGCCGCCCCCGTTCCCGTCGGGGCGGACGCGAACGGTGACGACGGGCCCACAGTCCCGCACGCCGTTGTGCGGGACCTCGCCGGTCTCGGGGGCTAGCCCAGGCGCTCCACCAGCGCGCGGTACTCGTCCCACAGTTCCTTCGGTGTGTGCTCGCCGAAGGTGTTGAGGTGGTCCGGCACCAGCGCGGCCTCCTCGCGCCAGATCTCCTTGTCGACCGTGAGCAGGAACTCCAGGTCGGACTCGGCCAGTTCGAGGCCCTTGGTGTCGAGGGCGCCCTTGGCCGGCAGCACGCCGATCGGGGTCTCGACGCCCTCGGCGCGGCCGTCGAGGCGGTCCACGATCCACTTCAGGACGCGGCTGTTCTCACCGAAGCCGGGCCAGACGAACTTGCCCGCGTCGTTCTTGCGGAACCAGTTGACGTAGTAGATCTTCGGCAGCTTCGACTGGTCGCGGCCCTTGGCCACATCGACCCAGTGGCCCATGTAGTCGCCCATGTTGTAGCCGCAGAACGGCAGCATGGCGAAGGGGTCGCGGCGCAGCTCGCCGACCTTGCCCTCGGCGGCGGCGGTCTTCTCGGAGGCCACGTTGGCGCCGAGGAAGACGCCGTGGTTCCAGTCGAAGGACTCGGTGACCAGCGGTACGGCGGTGGCGCGCCGGCCGCCGAAGAGGATCGCCGAGATCGGCACGCCCTTGGGGTTCTCCCACTCGGGCGCGATGATCGGGCACTGCGCGGCGGGGGTGGTGAAGCGGGCGTTGGGGTGGGCGGCGGGCGTCTCGGACTCCGGTGTCCAGGAGTTGCCCTTCCAGTCGGTGAGGTGGGCCGGGGTCTCCTCCGTCATGCCCTCCCACCAGATGTCGTTGTCGTCGGTCAACGCGACGTTGGTGAAGACCGAGTTGCCCCACAGGGTCTTCATCGCGTTGGCGTTGGTGTGCTCACCGGTGCCGGGCGCGACGCCGAAGAAGCCGGCCTCGGGGTTGATCGCGTAGAGCCGGCCGTCCTCGCCGAACCGCATCCAGGCGATGTCGTCACCGATGGTCTCGACGGTCCAGCCGGAGATGGTGGGCTCCAGCATGGCGAGGTTGGTCTTGCCGCAGGCGCTCGGGAAGGCTGCGGCGACGTACTTCGACTCGCCCTGCGGGGGCGTGAGTTTGAGGATCAGCATGTGCTCGGCGAGCCAGCCCTCGTCGCGCGCCATGACGGAGGCGATGCGCAGGGCGTAGCACTTCTTGCCCAGCAGCGCGTTGCCGCCGTAGCCGGAGCCGTAGGACCAGATCTCGCGGCTCTCGGGGAAGTGCGAGTCGAGGGAGCTCGCGGGGATGGCCGCGGCGCCCAGGCCGACCACGCCGAGCAGCAGCACGGCGATCGGACGGCGTACGACGAAGCTCGCCCAGCGCGTGCCCATGTTGGGCTTGTCGGCCTTCTTGGCCGCGCGGGCCCCGCCCAGGAACCTGCTCTTCTGGCCGGCCGGCTTGATCTTGCGGCCCGCGTAGCCCAGCAGCGCCGGGATCATGGTCAGGGCGATGAAGACCGCGATCGCGACCGTACCGGCGGCTGCCACGCCCATCTTCGTCAGCATCGGGATGTTGACCACCGACAGGCCGACCAGCGCGATGACCACCGTAAGACCCGCGAAGACCACCGCGGAGCCGGCCGTGCCGACCGCTCGCCCTGCCGCTTCCTCGCGATCTCGGCCGTCGGCGAGTTCCGCTCGATAGCGGGAGACGACGAACAGGGCGTAGTCGATGCCGACCGCGAGGCCGATCATCATCGCCAGGGTGGAGGTGGTGGAGCCGAGGTCCAGCGTGCTGGCCAGGCCGGTGATCGCCGCGACACCGATGCCCACGCCGATGAGGGCGGTCAGCAGCGGCAGTCCGGCCGCTATCAGCGAGCCGAAGGTGATGACCAGGACGACGGCCGCGACCGCGATGCCGATGATCTCGGTGGACCCGGTCTCGGGCGTGGTCTGGAGGGCGTCACCGCCGACCTCGACGGTCAGCCCGGCGTCCTGCGCCTGCTTGGCGGTGTCCTCCAGGGCGTCCCGGGAGGAGTCCTTGAGCTCCATGCCGGAGACCTTGTAGCTCACCGACGCGTAGGCGATCGTGCCGTTCTTGCTGACCGCGTTCGACTTGAACGGGTCGGCGACGGAGGTGACCTCGGAGCCGTCGGCCAGGTCGTCGACCGCCTTGGTCACGATGGCCTTGTTGGCGGAGTCGGAGATCTTCTCACCGGCCGGCGCCTTGAAGACGACACGTGCGGTGGCGCCGTCGGCACTGGTGCCGGGGAAGCGCGCCTCCAGCAGGTCGAAGGCCTTCTGGGCCTCCGTGCCCGGGACGGAGAAGGAGGTCGTTCCGGGGGTCGGGGCGCTGGCCGCGCCCACTCCGACGAGGGTCAGCAGTGCCACCCAGAACAGGGCGACGAAGTGCCGTCGCCTGAAGGCGAACCGGCCGAGTTTGTAGAGGATCGTGGCCACGAGGGCGGTCTCCCGGTCAGGTCGTGTGAGGTGCAGGGCAGGGGTGATCAACCCGGCAGGGAGGCAGGGGTGATCGTCCCGACGACTTGAGCGGTGACGTCAGGTGGTGAGGTGGCGCAGGGGGATACGGGGAGGGGTCAGCTGACGGGTGGGCCAGGGATCAGCTGGTGGGTACACCGAGGGCGGGGAGGACCACGGCGTCGATGTACGAGACGAGGAAGTCCTGGGTGGGCGGCTGGTCTTCGAGCAGCGCCCGGGTCGCGAACCCGCCGACCATCATGTGCACCACGAACTCCAGCGCGGGGCAGTCCTCGCGGACCTCGCCCCGGTCGATGGCACGCCGGATCATCAGGTTGAAGCCGGTCATCTCCGGCTCGACCAGCTGCGCCCGGAAGGCACGGCGCAGATCCGGGTTGTTGTGCATCGCCATGGCGACGCCCCGCATCAGCGACGAGTTCTTCTCGAGGGTGCAGTCGTCGTCGACCCTGATGGAGGCGTGCAGGTCCTCACGGAGGGAACCGGTGTCGATGCCCTCGCCGTGATCCGGCTTGGTGTGCTTGATGGCTCGTACCACCAGCTCGGCCTTGCCGCCCCACTGGCGGTAGAGCGTGGCCTTGCTGGAACGGGTGCGGGCGGCGACGGCGTCCATGGTCAGGGCGTCGTAACCGACCTCACGGAGCAGGTCGAGCACGGCCTCGTAGAGCTCGGCCTCACGCTCGGGCGTGATCCGACTGCGACGCGCCGTTGCGACAACCTCGGTCATGCCTCTCACCTTCTCACTCCGCGTGCTTACTCGTTCGTACAACCATGAAGATACCCCGAAGCCGAGCGAAACGAAACCGTTTCGTACGTGCGCTGGGTCACGTGTGTGAGGATTCCGTAAGAAGGACTCGTCACACAGGCTGTGAAAGTTCGAGCCGGTTCACGAGTTGCTGGTACCCATCCCCCGGAAAAGCATGGGGAGGTGAGCTATCTGCGCCTGCCTCATCTCAGCGGTGATCTGTTGTGCTTCGTGGCCGAGGACGACCTCTGGCTCTCCCCGCTCGACGGCCGGGAGCGTGCCTGGCGGCTGACCGTCGACCGGACGAAGACCGGGCACCCCCGCTTCTCGCCCGACGGCGGGCAGATCGCGTACACGAGCTGGCGCAGTCTGGTGCCCGAGATCCACGTCGTGCCGGTGGACGGCGGGCCCGGGCGGCAGCTCACCTACTGGGGGTCGGCCGACACCCAGGTCTGCGGCTGGGACCCGGGCGGCACGATCCTCGCGGTCGCCTCGCACGGCGAGCCCTTCTCGTACTTCACCTGGGCCTACAAGGTCGCCACCGACGGCGATCCGGGGCGCAAGCTGCCCTGGGGCCCGGTCTCCGACATCCAGGTCGCCGACCTCGACGGCGAGCGCCGGACCCTGCTCCTGACCGGCACCCCGCCCCATGAACCGGCCGCCTGGAAGCGCTACCGGGGCGGCGCCACCGGCCGCCTCTGGCTGCACGGCGAACGGCTCCTCGCCGACCTCGGCGGCCACCTCGACTCCCCCATGTTCGTCGGCGGCCGGATCGCCTTCCTCTCCGACCACGAGGGCGTCGGCAACCTCTACTCCTGCGCCCACGACGGCTCCGACCTGCGCCGGCACACCGACCACGACGCCTTCTACGCCCGGCACGCGGCGAGCGACGGCACCCGGGTGGTGTACCAGTGCGCGGGCGACCTGTGGATCGTCGACGACCTCGCCGCCGGCTCCGAGCCGCGCCGCCTGGAGGTACGGCTCAGCGGCCCGCGCGCGGGCCGGCGCACGTACCAGGTCCCGGCCGCCCAGCACGTCGACGGTCTCTCGGTCGACGAGACGGGCCGCGCGAGCGCCGTCGTCGTCCGCGGCAGCCTGTACTGGCTGACCCACCGCGACGGCCCCGCGCGCACGATCACCGACACCCCGGGCGTACGGGCCCGGCTCCCGGAGATGCTCGGCTCGCTCGGCCAGGTCGCCTACGTCACCGACGCCGAGGGCGAGGACGCGGTCGAGATCGCCTATCTGCCCCGCGCCAGCGGCGACCGCGCGCCACGCCGGCTGGCCTCGGGCGAACTGGGCCGGGTCCTGGAACTGGTGTCGGACGCCAAGGGCGAACGGCTCGCGATCGCCTCCCACGACGGCCGCCTGCTGCTCATCGACGCCACCGAGGACTCCAACGGTGAGGTGACGGAGCTGATCCGGTCCATCAACGGGCCGGTCCGCGACCTCGCCTTCTCCCCCGACGGATCCTGGCTGACCTGGTCGCACCCCGGCATCGGCCGCTCGCTGCGCCAGATCAAGATGGCCCGCATCGCGGGACTCGGCACGGGCGAACGACTGATCGTGGACGTCACGAACGGCCGCTTCGAGGACGAGAACCCGGTCTTCACCAGGGACGGCCGCTATCTCGCGTTCCTCTCCTGGCGCGGCTTCGACCCGGTCTACGACGTCCACACCGGCGACCTCTCCTTCCCGCTCGGCTGCCGCCCCTACCTGGTCCCCCTCTCCTCCGCCACGCCCTCCCCCTTCGCCCTGAGCCCCGAGGGCCGGCCGGCCGCCGGTGGCCTGGACCCGGTGGAGGACGAGGGCGCGGACGGCGCGGTGACCGTCGAGGTGGAGGGCCTGGAGAGCCGGGTCACCCCGTTCCCGGTCACCGCCTCCAAGTACTCGGCGCTGTACCCGGTCGCGGGCGGCGGCCTGGTCTGGCTGCGCTGGCCGATCTCGGGCGCGCTCGGCGAGACCTTCGCCAACCCGGACGACACCAGCGGGCGGCCGACCCTGGAGTACTTCAACATCAGCAAGGCCAAGAAGTCCGAACTGGTCGACCACCTCGACTGGTTCGCCCTCAGCGGCGACGGCACCCGGCTGGTCGTGGTCGACGAGGACGAGCTGCGGGCCGTCCCTTCCACCGAGTCCGGCGACGTCGACAGCACGGTCTGGATCGACCTGCGCCGCATCCTGCACGAGGTCGACCCGCCCGCCGAGTGGCGCCAGTCCTACGAGGAGGCCGGCCGCCTGATCCGCGCCTACTTCTGGGACCCCGGGATGTGCGGCATCGACTGGGACGCGGTCCTCGACCAGTACCGTCCGCTGCTCGAACGGGTCGCCTCCCCCGACGAGTTCGCCGACCTGCTGCGCGAGGTCCTCGGCGAACTGGGCACCTCCCACGCCTACGTCACCCCCGCCCGCCGCAACGAGGGCCCGCCCCACTACCAGCGCCGCCAGGGCCTGCTCGGCGCCAACTTCGCGCGCAGGGACGAGGGTTGGGCCGTCCACCGCATCCTCCCCGGCGACTCCTCCGACTCCAAGGCCCGCTCCCCGCTGGCCGGCACCGGCATCCGCGAGGGCGCGGTCCTCACCCACGTGGACGGCCGCCCGGTGGACCGACTCACCGGCCCCTACCCCCTCTTGGCGGGTGCGGGCGGCACCACGGTGGAGCTGACCTTCACCCCGGCGGAGGGCGAGGCCGGCCGCGCCCGCCGGGTCGCCGTCGTCCCCCTCCTCGACGAACGCCCCCTGCGCTACCAGGACTGGGTGGCCAAACGCCGGGCGGTGGTACGGGAGTTGAGCGGCGGCCGCTGCGGCTACCTGCACATCCCCGACATGGGCGGCTCGGGCTGGGCCCAGTTCAACCGCGACCTGCGGATGGAGGTGTCACGCCCGGCGCTCCTGGTCGACGTGCGCGGCAACGCGGGCGGCCACATCAGCGAGCTGGTGGTCGAGAAGCTCACGCGCGTGATCCTCGGCTGGGACCTCACGCGCAACGCCCAGCCGGTGTCGTACGCGGGAAACGCCCCCCGGGGCCCGGTAGTTGCCCTCGCCGACGAAGCGACGTCCTCCGACGGCGACATGATCACGGCCGCGTTCAAGCTGCTCAAGCTGGGCCCGGTCGTCGGCCAGCGCACCTGGGGCGGAGTCGTCGGCATGACCGGCCGCCACCGCCTGGGCGACGGCACGATCATCACGGTCCCGATGAACGCGGCCTGGTTCGACGCGTACGGCTGGAGCGTGGAGAACCACGGCGTCACCCCGGACCTGGAGGTCCTCCGCACACCCCTGGACTGGGCGGAGGGCCGCCACGTCCAACTCGACGACGCGATCCGACTGGCCGTCGACCTGCTGGAGACGAGGCCGCCGGCAACACCGCCGGACTATTCAGCGGTACCGGACAGGTCGAGGCCAAAATTGCCGCCGCGAGAGTGAGTGAGGCGGGCGCCAACGCCCTGCTTTTGTCTTTGTCTTTCAGGGGCGCGGGGAACTGCGCGACCAGCCCCCCCCGGGCCCGCACCCGACAACGCACCATTCACAGCAACGCAAACATGGGGCGCCCCAACACACAGGGCACCCCATGCTCAGCTGCTGAAGCCAAGTGCAACGGCCGCGCCTCGACCAGATTCACACGCCAGGACAACCCTCGCATTTCGATCAGTCACGGTGCGTAGCACGAGCCTCTTCATCGGCCGTCCCACCTGCACCGACGAGCCCGCTCCGCATGCCGTCCAACCGTGACCCGAACCGCTTCATCTCCCGCTGGCCCACCGACCCGATGACCCCCGGCAGATACCCACGCACCCCCTGCATCCCCCGCAGCCACCACTGCCCGTACACATGACTGGACCGCCGCTCGATCCCCGCGACGATCCGGTCGACCGCGGGCCCCAGTGGATACGTCTTGTTGGCCGGCCACGGCAACCGCTGCCGCAGCTCCCGCATCACCTCGTCCTGGTCCGCCCCGCGCACCATGTCCGTGTCGGTCCAGGACAGATACCCCACCCCGACCCGCACGCCCTTGTACCCGACCTCGGCCCGCAGGCTGTGCGCGTACGCCTCCACACCGGACTTGGAGGCGCAGTACGCGGTCATCATCGGCGCCGGAGTCATGGCCGCGAGGGAGGCGATCTGGAGCAAGTAGCCCCGGCTCTCCATCAGTTGGGGCAGGAACGCGCGGGCCGTCACCGCCGACCCGATCAGGTTCACCTCGATCACCCGCCGCCAGGCGTCCGGATCGGAGTCGACGAACGGACCGCCCGTCGCCACACCGGCGTTGGCGACCACGATGTCGATCTTCCCGAACCGCTCCTTCACCTCCCGCGCCACCCGGGCCATCGCCTCATGGTCCGTGACGTCGGCGAACCAGTGGTCGCTGTCGCTGTGCAGCCGCTCGGAGACCTGCTTGAGGACGTCCGGTTCGAGCCCGACCAACGCCACCTTCACCCCGCGCGCGGACAGCTTCCGGGCGAGCAACTCCCCGACGCCCCGCGCCGCTCCGGTGACGACGGCGACCTGTCCTTCGAGACCGACCTTGCTCATGCGCTCTCCTTAGTGGCCGTGTCGGGCGTAGCGGGCCTATCGGCTGCGGCAGCCGGACCGGCCGTCGCGTACGTGGTCACCAGCTCCCGGATCCGCCCGCTCACCGACTCCGGCGCCTCGATGGGCACCATGTGCCCGAGCCCCGCCAGCTCCGTGCTGCCCACGCAGTTCGGCAGCGCGGCGACCAGCGCCCGCGTGTGCACCGGCGGGGTCAGCCGGTCGGCCGTCCCGCACAGCACGGCGGTCGGTACGCCGATCTCCCGTACGCCGTGGTCGAGTTCGAGCAGATCCAGCACCTGCGACCAGGCGTACCGCGCCTTGGGCGGACACGCGAGCACGATCCGCGCGACGGCTTCCACCATGTGCGGCGCCGAACCGGGGCCCATCGTCGCGTACTTGAGAAGCGCGCGGGAGACGGGCGTGACCGGCCCGAGCGGTCCCCGCGCGCCGAGGATCTTCTTGGTCAGCCAGGTCCGCGTCCGCCCCGCCCGGATCGGCAGCACGGTCGACTCGGCGACCAGCCGCGAGGCACCGGTGCTGCACAGCAGGACGGCGACGGCGTGCTCACGGAACGCGGGCCGGGCGGCCGCCGCCATCACCGTCATGCCGCCCATGGAGTGACCGACGATCACGGCCTGTTGGCCCGGCGCGAGGGTCGCCTTCAGTACCGCTTCGAGGTCGTCGGCGAGGGCGTCCGTACCGCAGGAGCGGCTCGCCGGGCTGCGTCCGTGGCCGCGTTGGTCGTAGGCGATGACGCGGTGATCGACCTCGAGGTCGCGGATCTGGGCCGCCCAGAAGGCGGTTGAGCAGGTCCAGCCGTGTGCGAGGACGACGGCCGGGGCGTCCTCGGGCCCGTGGATCTCGACATGGAGCCGGGAGCCGTCGGCGGAGACGGCGGTCACCTCGCGGGCGGGAGCGGGCGGGGCGTAGGGACCGGCGGTGACGTGCGTCAGACGGCTCACGCGGAAACCTCTTTCCTGGGGCCCTTGTCGGCGCCCTTGTCGACGCTCTTCTTGGCGCCCCTCTTGGCGGAGCCGGCCTTCTCGGCGGGGGCACTCCGGGCAGGTTCGGCCGACGGCCGTACGACGACGTACTCCCCCAGATCCACCCGGCGCGTGGCCCGCCGGAACTCGGTCGTCGTACCGGGCCAGACGGTGGTGTTGCGGCCGTTCGCGTCGAGGTACCAGCTGGTGCAGCCGCCGGTGTTCCACACGGTCCGCTCCATCCTCTCCTGCACGCGCCGGTTCCAGGCGTGCACGGCGCCGGGCCGGGCGTCGAGGGCCGCGCGGCCGCCGAGGACGTCCAACTGCCGCAGATAGTCCGCCATGTAGTTCAGCTGGGACTCGATCATCAGGATCATCGAGGAGTTCCCGAGCCCGGTGTTGGGCCCGATGATGGTCATCCAGTTCGGGAACCCGGCCGCGGAGGCGCCCCGCAGGGCCTCCATTCCACCCGTCCACGCCTCGGCGAGGGTCTTGCCCTCGGCGCCCACCACGCGGTCGGCGATCGGCATGTCGGTGACGTGGAAACCCGTACCGAAGACGATCGCGTCGACCTCGGTCTCGGTGCCGTCGGCGGCGACGAGGGTGGAGCCGCGCACCTCGCTCAACCCGCTGCTGACGACGTCGACGTTGGGCTGGGCGAGCGCCGGATAGTAGGTGTTGCTCAGCAGGATCCGCTTGCAGCCGATGCGGTAGTCGGGGGTGAGCCGGGCGCGCAGGGCCGGGTCCTTGATCGCGCGGGCCATGTTCCGTTTCGCCAACTGCTCGACGAAGCCCAGCTCTTCGGGGTGCTTGGTGAAGGCCTGGACCTGCAACTCCCTTATCCCCCACAGCAGTCCGCGACGGGCCCGGGTGGTGAAGGGCAGCGCGCGGTGCAGCGCCCGTTCGGCGCCGCTGATGGCGCGGTCGGCGCGGGGCATGACCCAGGGCGGGGTGCGCTGGAAGAGGGTGAGCCGGCCGACCCGCGGCTGGATGGCCGGCACGATCTGGATGGCGGAGGCGCCGGTGCCGATGACGGCGACGCGCTTGCCGCGCAGGTCGTAGTCGTGGTTCCAGCGGGCGGAGTGGAAGACCTCGCCGGGGAAGGAGTCGAGCCCCGGGATGTCGGGCGTCTTGGGATCGGACAGGGGCCCGGTGGCGGACACGACGACGTCGGCGGACAAGACCCCGGAACTGGTCTCGATGTCCCAGCACAACCGCCCCGCGTCCCAGGTCATCTTCTTCACCTCGGAGTTGAAGCGGAGGTGGGGCCGCAGGTGGAAGACGTCGGTGACGTGCTCCAGATACTTCCGGATGTGCTCCTGCCCGGAGAAGGCGCGCGGCCAGTCGGGATACGGGGCGAAGGAGAAGGAGTACAGGTGGGAGGGCACGTCGCAGGCGCACCCCGGATAGCTGTTGTCCCGCCAGGTGCCGCCGACGCCGCCGGCCCGTTCCAGCACGACGAAGTCGGTGATGCCCTCGCGCCGCAGCCGCACGGCGGCCCCGAGTCCCCCGAACCCGGACCCGACGACCACCACCCGCACATGTTCGTGTTCGGCCATGCCGATGCCCTTCCCTGCGCGACTCTGCCAGTGAACACTGGCGTAATCGGAGCGTAGAGCAGCTCCGTACTCATGGGTAGGGGTCGGCGGAAGGAAAGTTACCGCCGGTACGACATAGGCTCACGACGTGACAGCGGCCGAGGGACGACGAACCGAGTACCGCATGGAGGAGCTGGCCGCGAAGGCCGGCATCACCGTGCGCACCCTGCGCTTCTACCGCGAACGCAAACTGATCGGGCCACCCCGCCGCGAGGGCCGCATCGCCTGGTACGACGACCACCACCTGTCCCGCCTGCGCACGATCTCGGCGATGCTGGAACGCGGCCACACCCTCAACGGCATCGCGGAACTGGCCGACGCCCTCGACCACGGACGGGACGTCGCCGACCTCCTCGGCGTCGGCGGCCCCACCGAGGAGGAGCCGGTCCGCCTCACCCCCGAGGAACTCGCCGCCCGCTTCGAGGGCGAGGTCACCACCGAGAACCTCGCCGCCGCCATGGAACTCGGCTACCTGGGCACCGACGGCGACGAGATCGTCCACATCAGCCGCCGCCTCCTGGACGTCTCCTCCGACCTGGTCCGCGAGGGCATCCCGCTGGCCGAGGTCCTGGCGGCGGGCAAACAGGTCCGCGAACACGTCGACGTCCTCGCCGAGATGTTCGCCACCCTGGTCCTACGCCACGGCCCGGAAGAAAACCTCCAACGCCTACGCCCACTGGCCCGAAGCGTGGTGGAGGCGGAGCTGTCATTGGCGCTGGACAGGCGGTTGCGGAAGCGGGACTAGAACCGGGGGCCGGCGAGAGCCGCGAGGACTAATGGTCGTACACGACCGTCACCGGCGCGTGGTCCGACCAGCGCTCGGGGTGCGTGGCCGCGCGCTCGACGAGCCCCTTGACCGCCTTGGCGGCGAGGCCGGGCGTGGAGACCTGGTAGTCGATGCGCCATCCCGTGTCGTTGTCGAACGCCCGCCCCCGGTACGACCACCACGAATACGGCCCCTCCACCTCCGGATGCAGGGCGCGCACGACGTCGACGTACCCGCCGTCCGTCGCGTCGAAGACCTGGGTCAGCCAGGCGCGCTCCTCCGGGAGGAAGCCGGAGCTTTTCTGGTTGGCGCGCCAGTTCTTGAGGTCGGCGGGCTGGTGGGCGATGTTCCAGTCGCCGCAGACGACGACCTCGCGGCCGTCGGCGGCGGCGCGTTCGCGGAGTTCCTTGAGGTAGGCGAGGAACTCGCCCATGAAGCGGACCTTCTCGTCCTGGCGGTCGGTGCCGACCTCGCCGGACGGGAGGTAGAGCGAGGCGACCGTGACACCGGGCAGGTCCGCCTCGACGTAGCGCCCGCTCGTGTCGAACTCCGCCGACCCGAACCCGACCTGGACGCGGTCCGGCTCGCGGCGGGTGTAGAGGGAGACGCCGGCGCGGCCCTTCGCGGCGGCCGGCGCGTGCACGACGTGCCAGCCGTCGGGCGTGCGGACGTGCTCCGGCAACTGCTCCGGCTCGGCGCGCACCTCCTGCAGGCAGAGCACATCGGCGGAGGTCCCGGCGAGCCACTCCACGAAGCCCTTCTTCGCGGCGGCACGCAATCCGTTCACATTGGCGGTCGTCACAGTGAGCACGCGGGAACGATACCGGCACACTGGAGACAGTCCGACGCCCCACTCTGTGCATAGGTGTACGATCTTCGACATGAATATACGCCGGGTCCCCTTCGACCACCCCGACGCCGTGAAGCTGAACGACCAGGTCCAGGCCGAGTACCACGTCCGTTACGGCGACGGCGGCGACGCCACCGTCATGGACCCGACGCACTTCGAGCCGCCGAACGGCGTGTACCTCATCGCGTACGACGAGGACGACAGCCCGATCGCCACCGGCGGCTGGCGCGCCAAGGACGCCAACGGCGAGGGCAACCTCGACGGCGATGCCGAGCTCAAGCGGATGTACGTGGTCGAGCGGGCGCGGGGGTTGGGGCTCGCCCGGCGCATCCTGGCCGCGCTGGAGGAGGACGCGCGAGCGGCGGGGCGGCGGCGGATGGTCCTGGAGACGGGGACCAAGCAGCCGGAGGCGATCGCCCTGTACACGTCGAGCGGGTACGAGCCGTGCGAGAAGTTCGGCTACTACCGGTTCCACGAGGACAGCCGGTGCTTCGCCAAACCCCTTAACCCGTAAGGGTGTTCACGCCCTGAGATACGCCAGCACCGCCAGCACCCGCCGGTGCACGTCGTCCGCCGGTGGCAGGTCCAGCTTGGTGAGGATGCTGCCGATGTGTTTGCCGACGGCCGCCTCCGACACCACCAGCGCCCGCGCGATCGCCCCGTTCGACTTCCCCTCCGCGATCAGCGCCAGCACCTCCCGCTCCCGCGCGGTCAGCCGCGCCAGCGGATCACGGCGCCGGCGCAGCAACTGCCGTACCACCTCGGGGTCGACGACCGTGCCGCCGTCCGCGACATCGCACAGCGCGTCCACGAACCGCTCCACCTGCCCCACCCGGTCCTTGAGCAGATAGCCGACCCCGGTCCCGTCCCCGGAGTCCAACAGCTCGGCCGCGTAAGCCCGTTGCACGTACTGACTGAGCACCAGCACCGGCAACCCCGGCCGCTCCGAGCGCAGTTGGAGCGCCGCGTGCAGCCCCTCGTCCTGAAAACCGGGCGGCATGCGTACGTCCGTCACGACCACGTCCGGCCCGTCCGGACCCTGCGCGGCCACCGCCGCGAGCAGCGCGTCCGCGTCGCCGACGGCCGCGACGACCTCGTGCCCGAAGCGGCTGAGCAGCCCGGTCAGTCCGTCCCGCAGCAGCACGCTGTCCTCGGCGAGGACTACCCGGAGCGGTCGGTCGGCCGGCAAGGGATCTCCACTCGCAGCAGGGTCGGTCCGCCCGGCGGGCTGGACAGGGTGAGTCTGCCATCGAGCACCGACACCCGATCGGCGAGCCCGGTCAGCCCGCTACCGGCCCCGGCCCGCGCACCCCCGCACCCGTCGTCCCCGATCCGCAGCACCAACCGCCCGCCCGCGTACTCCCCACCGACCTCGGCCCGGCTCGCCCCGCTGTGCCGGGCGACATTCGCGAGCGCCTCGCAGACGACGAAGTACGCGGCGGACTCGACCGACCCGGGCAATCGCCGCCCGTCCAAGCCGAGTTGGAGATCGAGGGAGAGATCGACCGGGACCGGACTGCGGTCGGCCGCGTCGGCGACGGCGGCCTCAAGACCGTAGTCGGTGAGCACCTTGGGGTGGATGCCGTGGATCAACTCCCGCAGTTCGGCCAGCACTTGCCCGGCCTCCTCGTGCGCCTTGGCGAGCTGCTCGGCGAACGGTCCTGGTGGGGCGTCGAGTCGGGCAAGGCCGAGCGTCATGGTGAGGGCGACGAGCCGCTGTTGAGCGCCGTCGCGCAGGTCGCGCTCGATCCGTCGGCGCTCCGCCTCGAAGGCGTCCACCAACCGCACACGGGAGCGCACGAGTTCGGTGACCCGCACACTGTCCTCCGCACGGACCGGGGGCGCGATCATGGCGCGGGCGAGTTCGGCGCGGGCTCCCGCGAACACCCCCAGCGCGTACGCCCCTGTCGCGATCAGCACCACCCCCAGCCCGGCGACCGCGAACGCGCCGGGCAGCGTGTCGACGGCCCACACCTTCACCACCTTCGCCTCGCCCTGCACCCCGACCAGCACGGGCGCGGCCACCAACTGCCCCGGCACACCCACCGCGAGGGCGACGACCAGCGCGTCGAGCGGCCACAGCACCACCCCGACCAGCACGGCGTACGCCAACTCCCGCCAGGTCGCCGCCTCCCGCAACCGCGTCGACAGCCACGCCCCCAACCCCGCCCGCTCCGGCACCAGATGCCGCCCGGCGGGTTCCGCCCGGACCCCGACCAGCCGCAGCCGCCACCGTTCCACCGCGGCCACGGGAATCCCGGCCAGCACGGTCAGCCCGAGCAACGGCAGCCCGACGAGTACGACGGCGAGGGCGCCCCCGAGCACGGCCCCACAGGCGATCACCACGAGGACGACCGTCCCGAACAGCACCCCGCTGCCCAGGTACGCCAACGCCCGCCACGGCCATGCCGACCACAGGTATCCGCGCCTCCGGAGCGCCCGCCACACAGTCATGAGGATCACGGTAGGAGCGACGGGCGCGCCGGGCCATCCGTCCTGGGCGAGGCCGGGGGTATGCCTGGCCCTACCTCAAGTCTCGTCCCTGCCGCACTGATTGACCCGCCCGTCCCACGGTTCGCTGATCCCGGCAGCCGACGAGGGACGTACGGGAAGAAGGTCAGATGCGGTCCGACGCGATCGAACTACGAGGTGTGAGGCGGACGTTCGGGGCGGGCGACAGCCAAGTCGCCGCCCTGGACGACGTATCACTCGCCTTCCGGCAGGGCACCTTCACCGCCGTGATGGGCCCGTCCGGCTCGGGCAAGTCCACGCTGTTGCAGTGCGCAGCTGGCCTGGATCGCCCCACCTCGGGCTCGGTCCGGATCGGCGGGACGGAGTTGACGACACTCACCGAGCGCCGCCTCACCCTCCTGCGCCGCGAACGCGTCGGCTTCGTCTTCCAGGCCTTCAACCTCCTCCCGTCCCTGACGGCGGAACAGAACGTGGCCCTCCCGCTGCGCCTGGCCGGCCGCCGCGTACCGAGGTCGGAGGTACGGGCGGCTCTGTCCCGCGTCGGCCTCACGGACCGCGCCCGGCACCGCCCCGGCGAACTCTCCGGCGGCCAGCAGCAACGCGTCGCCCTGGCCCGCGCCCTGATCACCCGCCCCGAGGTCCTGTTCGCCGACGAACCGACCGGCGCCCTCGACTCGCGGACCGGCAGGGACGTACTCGCCCTCCTCCGCACCATGGTCGACACGGAGGAACGCACGATCGTGATGGTCACCCACGACCCGATCGCCGCGTCGTACGCAGACCGGGTGCTGTTCCTGGTGGACGGCCGCGTGCACGGCGAACTGTCCGGCGCCCCCGCGGCCGACATCGCCGCCCGCATGACGACACTGGAGGCCGTCCCGTGCTGACGGTCGCCGTCCAGACCCTGCGCACGCGTTGGGTCACCTTCGTCGGCAGCTTCGTCGCGCTCACGCTCGGCGTCGCGCTGATCGCCGTCATGGGCCAGTCCCTCGCCGCTTCCCTGGACGCCCCCGAGCGCCGGCCGGAACGGTTCACGGCGGCCGAGGTGGTGGTGAAGGGACAGGACACCCTCCGCGTCCCGACCCCGAACGGCGTCCGTACCGAGCAACTCGCCCACCCCCGCCCGGTCCCCGCCCGGACGATCGCCGCCCTGCGCCACCTGGGCAGGATCACCGAGGACCGCTCCTTCGCCGTACCCACCGAGGACGGCCCCCGCGACCTCGTCGGCCACCCATGGTCGACGGCGGCCTACGCCCCGTACGAACTCACCACGGGCCGCGCGCCCCGCACCGTCGACGAGGTGGTGGCGACGGGGAGTTGGACGGAGACGGGCCGGTGCCTGCGGACCGCTTACGGGCGGGTCCGCGTGGTCGGCACGGTTGGGGTGGTCGGCACGGTTGGGGCGGTAGGCGCAGTCCCCTTCGAAAACGCCCTGTTCTACACGGACACCCGGGCAGCGCGCCTGTCGCCGGTGAGTACGCAACTCGTGGTGGACGCAGACGCGGGGGCAGTACGGCGGGTGGTGAACGGCGCGGGCGGGGTGAAGGGTGTGGGCGAGGCAGGCGCCGGCGCGGGCGAGGTGAACAGTGTGGGCGAGGCAGGCGCCGGCGCGAGCGTGCTCACCGGCAACGACCGACGGCTCGCAGACCCCGACCCCGACCGTGACGCCGAGGCCCTCACGGCCCTCAACGCCCTGTTCGGCACGGCCAGCGGGGTCACCGGCTTCGTATCGGTGTTCGTCGTGGCGTCCACCTTCGCCTTCGCGGTCGCCCAGCGCCGCCGGGAGTTCGGGCTGCTGCGCCTGGCCGGCGCGACCCCGGCCCAACTCCGCCGGACGGTCTGCGCGGAGGCACTGCTGATCGGCGTCGCGGCCTCGGCGACGGGCTGCGCGCTGGGGGCGTACGCCGCTCCGCTGCTGGCGTCCCAGGTGGTCGACGGCGGCCTCGCACCGGCATGGTTCGCGATCGGCGACCACACCTGGCCGTACCACCTGGCCTTCTGGACCGGCGTACTGGTATCGCTGTGCGGAGTCCTGGCCGCCTCGCACCGGGCGGGCCGAACCAGCCCGACGGACGCGCTGCGAGAAGCGTCGGTGGACACCAATCCCCTCGCCCCGGGCCGCCTCCTGTCCGGTACGACCCTGCTGTTCACGGCCGTCGCCCTGCAGGCGTTCGCCCTGCTGACCGACCCGGGTGACCTGCTGCACCGCAAGACGTACGTCAGCCGCCCGATGCTGCTGATCACGGCGGTTGCGCTGCTGTCACCTGCGGTGGTGCGCCCCCTGGTCCGCCTGGTCGTCCGGCTGCCCGGCGCCGTCGGCATGCTGGTGCGCGAGAACACCGCTGCCGGTGTCCGCCGTACCGCCGCCGTCGCGGCCCCCGTCCTGGTCACGGTGGCCCTGACCGGTTCCCTGCTGGGCGCCACGGCGACGCTGGAGGGCGCGCGGGCGACAGAGGCAGGCGACCGCACCACGGCGGACTTCATCCTCACCCCACCACCCGGAACCGCCTTCACCCCAACGACCCTGCACCACCTGCGCACAATCCCCGACGCGATCGTCTCCCCCACTGCGACAACCGCCGTCTACGTCCTGGAGGACGGAACAACCCTGATCAAGTCACAAGCACGCGCGGCAGCCCCACCCCTCCTCGCCACAACCGCGCACCTACCCCTGACCGCCGGCCGAGTCATCGACCTGGACGACGACTCGATCATCGTGAACAAGGAATGGGCCAGCCACACCCTGGGCCAACGCGTAACCGTCTGGCTGGCCGACGGCACCCGGAAATCCCTGCGCATCGCGGCAGTGATGCCGACCGGCACGGGCGACAACGGCGCATACGTGACCCCGGCCAACGCCCCACACGCCCCCGTCGACCGGGTCGAGGTGAAGGTACGGGAGGGCGGGAGTGCGAGCGAGGTGGCGGCGGGGTTGCGGAGGGCGGTGAGCGGCACGGGGGTGGAAGTCCTGACCCGAGCGGACTGGCTACGACGCACACCCCCCTCCCCCTCGGGGGGTCTGGCCACCGGAACGGACCGCACAACCCGCCTCGGCTTCCTCCTGGTCCTAGGCCTCGCCCTCCTCTACACCGCCATCTCCCTAGCCAACACCCTGCTCATGGCCACCTCCGACCGACTGCACGACCTGGAAACCCTCCGCCTAGCGGGCGCGACAAGAACCCAGCTCCTACGCCTGATCACGGCGGAGTCACTGACGACGGTGACACTGGGCGCGTCCCTGGGCCTCCTGACCGCCACCCTGAACCTGCTCGGAATGTGGACGGCCCTGGCCCACCAGTCGGTATGGACCCTGCCCCGACTCCCCTGGCCCGCCCTGGCTCTGACCACGGCGTCCTGCGCGGCGATAGCCGTCGTCGCGGCCCTGATCCCAACGGCTCTCGCCTTGCGCAGCCGAGCCGCAGGGACGCGCACCGGTGCCGCTGCCTGACAACAGGTCAGCACAACAAAGATCCCGCCCGATCTTCCGATCGGACGGGATCTCATCAACTGCCCCAGGTTTCCCTGACCAGTTGTTGCGGTG
Source organism: Streptomyces sp. NPDC001002 (assembly GCF_053599215.1). NCBI lineage: Bacteria > Bacillati > Actinomycetota > Actinomycetes > Kitasatosporales > Streptomycetaceae > Streptomyces > Streptomyces sp. NPDC001002. The sequence goes on from NZ_JBSFLV010000002.1 coordinate 125,121, forward strand.
GACCTGTGGGGATTTGAACCCCAGACCCCCTCGATGCGAACGAGGTGCGCTACCAGACTGCGCCACAGGCCCTTGCAACGAGTGAAACTCTAGCATCCCGGTCCGCGTGCTTGGAAATCCGTTCCCGGGCCCCGGCAGGCGGCCCCGCCACAGGTGGGGGCGGGGGCAGACGGAGAGGGCGAGCGCCCCCGGGTCGCCTATTCGTTGGCGGCCCGGGGGCGCTCCCCGTCCTCGTACTGATCGAACAGCGGCGTACGCCCCCGCTCCCGCGCGCGCCTCGCGGACGCGGCCCGGCGGGCGTCGCTGCGGCCCTCGCCGTCCGTCTCTGTCTCCGACTCCGCCTGGTCGTCGGCGGGATCCATGTGCGCGTCCGCGCCGGGCTCGGTGCCGGCCTCCGCCTCCTGGTCCCGCGCGACCGAGCTCGACCGTGCCGAGCTCCACGCGTCCGGCGCCCCCAGGTCCACGTCCGAGGTGGCTCGCGGAGCTACTGGCGCGGTCACGTACGTCGGCAGCGGCACCGGGACCGGGTCCCAGCTGTCGCCGTGTCCGGGACGCCGCTGGCGCTCGCGCTGCTGGTCGACCCACTCGGCGTGGTCGGTCTGCTCGACGAGGGCGCGACGGTCGGCGGCGAGTGCGGACAGGCCCGGGTCCAGTTCCTGCTCTGGCGCACCCTCCGGCGACTCGGCCTCGGCCTCGGCGGTGGCCCGCCGGCGCGGCTGACGCTGCCGCTCCCGCAGTCGCTGCGCGGCGGCCTCGGCCCGGCGCCGGTCCATCTGGTAGGTGAACCGGCGCTGCTCCTGGGAGCGCAGGTACACGATGTAGCCGCTCAGCAGTATCGCGGGCACACCCGGCGCCCACAGGAACGCCAGTCCGCCGACCGCCGCGACGACCGTGCCCATCGTGAACGCGAGGAACAGCATCACGGTGGTACGCCGACGGCGCGCGAGCACCTTCGTACGCCGGGCGCGCGCGGCGGCCGCCTCGGCCGCGGGCGAACGCCGGGCGACCGGGACGCGCTTGCGCGCCGGCGCGGAGCCGGATTCGGGCGCCGGAGCGGAGTGGGACGCGCGCGCCGGTGCGGAACCGGATGTGGGAGTGGACGCGGGACTGGTCGTACGGGCGGGCTTGGTACTCGGCGCCTGTGCCGACCCGGTACCTGCCCCCGACCCGGTGCCTGCCGCCGGTGCTTTCACGTCCGCGCGCACCTGGGCGCGGGCCGGAGGCATGGCGAAGGCCCGGACGTCCACCGAGTCGGTGACGACGTCCGGAGCGTCGGCGCTGTGCTCCCCCTCTTCGGTGGAGCGCGCGCGCAGGTCCTTGGCGTACCGGCGCTCCATGCCCGCCCGTCCGGACAGCAACCGGATGGCTGTGCTGAAGCGTTCCGTCGGACGGGCCTCGTTCAGCTCGTCCTGCCTACGGAGCCACATCGGCACCAAGTAGGCGGCCCAGGCCCCGACAATGACTGCGTAGATGAGGCCGCTGCTGCTCACGCCTCACACGGTAGAGGGGTTTGCGTGAGGCCATCTGCCAATTGAGCCGGTGTGTCGCACGATCTGGCTGATATTTCGAACTTTTTTTGTGACCGATGCGATCAGCAGCCCGCGACGGGCGCGAAATTAATGCTTTGAGTCGGTCACTGGGCGATCAATTTCGAACACCTATTCAATTCCCCGGAGAAGTGTCGTGCGAGGTCCGCTGAGAGCGTGCCCGCTGCCAGCGGCTCAGCAACCCGTCGGGGACCTCTTCCGCCGTGAGCGCGAAGACGAGATGGTCGCGCCAGGCTCCGTCGATGTGGAGATAACGCGGCCTGAGCCCCTCCTCACGGAATCCGAGTTTCTCCACCACGCGGCGGCTGGGCCCGTTCTCGGGGCGAATGCAGACCTCGATGCGGTGCAGACCGACCGTGCGGAAACAGTGGTCCACGACGAGTGCCACGGACGTCGGCATCACACCGCGCCCGGCCACCGACTCGTCCACCCAGTAGCCGACATGGCCCGAGCACATCGAGCCCCAGGTGATCCCGGCGACCGTCAACTGCCCGACCAGGCGCCCCTGGTACTCGATGACGAAGGGCAGCATCCGGCCCGAGTTCGCCTCGGACCGAAGATGCCGGACCATCTGCCGGTAGGTCGGCCGGTGGGCGATCGGCCCGCTGGGCGTGGGCGGCGGAATCGTCGCCTCCCAGGGGCGCAGCCAGTCCCGGTTGCGCCGGTTGACCTCGCGCCAGGCGCGCTGGTCACGCAGTTTTATCGGCCTCAGGACGATGTCGCCGTCCGCCAGCACGGCGGGCCAGGATGGGCTGTTCAGCTCGCACCCCCACTGGTGGCGCCGGGTCTTTGGTGGTCGCCGCCCCGGATCTGGTCGACGGCGTGCACCAGCAGGGGTTCCAGGACGGCGAGACCGTCCTTCACCCCGCCGGTGGAACCCGGCAGGTTGACGATGAGCGTGCCCCCCGCGACTCCGGCCAGCCCCCGGGAGAGCGCCGAGGTCGGCACCTTCTCCCGTCCGAACGCCCGGACGGCCTCGGCGATGCCCGGCACCTCGTAGTCGATCACCCGGCGGGTCGCCTCCGGCGTGCGGTCGGTGGGCGAGACGCCGGTGCCGCCGGTGGTGACGATCACGTCGAAACCGGCCTCGACGCCCGCCCGCAGCGCGGCTTCCACGGGGTCGCCGTCGGGCACGATCTGCGGCCCGTCCACGGTGAAGCCGAAGCCCTTGAGACCCTCGGCGATCAGCGGACCGCCCCTGTCCTCGTAGACCCCGGCCGCGGCCCGGTTCGAGGCCGTGACGACGAGCGCGCTGTAGGGCGCGGGGAGGGCACCGCCTATGGGCGCGTCGAGGGTCATGACCGGCTCCAGTCGCCCGACTTGCCGCCCGTCTTCTCCTCCACGCGCACGTCCGTGATGACCGCTCCCTTGTCGACCGCCTTGACCATGTCGATCACGGTGAGCGCGGCGACGGAGACCGCGGTGAGCGCCTCCATCTCGACGCCCGTGCGGTCCGTGGTCTTCACGGTGGCCACGATCTCCACGGCGTCGTCCGCGACCGACAGATCCAGTTTCACACCCGACACCGACAACGGGTGGCACAGCGGGATGAGGTCCGGCGTGCGCTTGGCGCCCATGATCCCCGCGATCCGCGCGGTGGCCAGCGCGTCGCCCTTGGGAACGCCCTCACCGCGCAGCAGCTCGATCACGCGCGGCGAGACGAGGACGCGCCCGCTGGCGCGGGCGGTCCGGGCGGTCACGTCCTTCCCGGAGACGTCGACCATGCGGGCGGCACCCGCGTCGTCGATGTGGGTCAGACGGTCCTGCGTGCTCATGGCGTGTGGCGCTCCCGGTCCGGGCCCGTCGCGATGCGGCGCGCGGGCCTGTTGTGCGCGACACGGTACCGCCAAGTCGGCGCGGACAACGGACCAGCACGGCGTCTTCGACCGGCACGCACGCGTGGGGTCAGCCGAGCAGGACGACCTCGACCTCGGTGCCGGGCTCGACGGACTCCACGTCCTCGGGTACGACGATCAGCGCGTCGGCGTGCGCGAGGGCCGCGACCAGGTGCGATGCGGCGCCGCCGACCGGGCTCACCGAGCCGTCGGCGTAGGTGGCCCGCAGGAACTGCCGGCGCCCCTTCGGCGAGGTCAGCGCCTTGGCGGCGGTCAGGGTGGCCCGGGTCCTGGGCCGGTGGATGTCGTCGAGCCCCATGAGCGCGCGGATCGCAGGCCGCGCGAACAGCTCGAAGGAGACGTACGACGACACCGGGTTGCCCGGCAGGGCGAGCAGCGGGGTGTGGTCGGGGCCGATGGAGCCGAAGCCCTGGGGCTTGCCGGGCTGCATGGCGAGCTTGCGGAACTCGATGCCGCTGCCCGCCGCGTCCTCGTCGCCGACGTACGACAGCGCTTCCTTGACGACGTCGTACGCTCCGACGCTCACTCCGCCCGTGGTGACCAGGAGGTCGGCGCGGACGAGCTGGTCCTCGATGGTGGCGCGCAGGGTCTCGGCGTCGTCGGCGACGGCGCCCACCCGGTAGGCGATGGCGCCGGCGTCGATGGCGGCCGCGGTGAGGGCGAAGCTGTTGGAGTCGTAGATCTGGCCGCTGCCCAACTGCTCGTCGGGCTGGACGAGTTCGCTGCCGGTGGACAGGACGACCACGCGCGGACGCGGGCGCACGCGTGCCGTGCCGCGGCCGATCGCCGCGAGCAGGCCGATCTGCGGCGGGCCCAGGACGGTGCCCGCCTCCAGGGCGCGGTCCCCGGCCTTCACGTCGCTGCCCTTCGCGCGTACGTGCGCGCGTGCCTCGGCCGGCCGGTACACGTGCACATGGCCCTCGGCCGCCTCGGGGGCCAGGCTGCGGGCGCGCATCCCGGTCACCGGTCCGTCGCCGAGGCCTCCGTCGGTCCACTCGACCGGGACGACGGTCTCGGCGCCGGGCGGCAGCGGGGCGCCGGTCATGATGCGGGCGGCCTGGCCGGGGCCCACGTGGAGCAGGTCGGCCTGGCCCGCCGCGACATCGCCGACGACCTCCAGGACGGCGGGGAACTCCTCGCTCGCGCCCGCGACATCCGCGACCCGTACCGCGTACCCGTCCATGGAGCTGTTGTCGAAGGGCGGCAGCGAGAGCGGCACCGTGATGTCTTCGACGAGGACGCAGCCCTGGGCGTCCAGCAGGTTCAGCTCGATGGGTTCGAGGGGACGGACGGTGGCGAGGATGTCCTCCAGGTGTTCCTCCACCGACCACAGGTGGTCCGGGCCGGCGGTGCGGGGCGCGGCGCTGCTCAAATCGCTACATCTCCTCGGCTACGTAACTGCGAAGCCAGGTCCGGAAGTCCGGGCCCAGATCTTCACGTTCGCACGCGAGTCTGACAATGGCACGCAGATAGTCGCCGCGGTCGCCGGTGTCATAGCGGCGGCCCTTGAAGACGACGCCGTGCACCGGGCCGCCGACCTTCTCGTCCTGGGCGAGCTGCTGGAGGGCGTCGGTGAGCTGGATCTCGCCGCCGCGGCCCGGCTCGGTCTTGCGCAGTATGTCGAAGATGTGCGGGTCCAGGACGTAGCGTCCGATGACCGCGTAGTTCGACGGGGCGTCCACCGGGTCGGGCTTCTCGACCAGGCCTGTCACCTTGACGACGTCGCCGTCGGCGGTGGGCTCGACGGCCGCGGAGCCGTAGAGGTGGATCTGCTCCGGCTCGACCTCCATGAGGGCGATGACGCTGCCGCCGTGCTGCTCCTGGACGGCGACCATGCGCGCGAGCAGCGGGTCGCGCGGGTCGATCAGGTCGTCGCCGAGCAGGACGGCGAAGGGCTCGTGACCGACGTGCGGGGCGGCGCAGAGCACGGCGTGACCGAGCCCCTTGGGGTCGCCCTGGCGCACGTAGTGCATGGTCGCGAGGTCGCTGGACTCCTGCACCTTGGCCAGCCGGCTGGCGTCACCCTTCTTCTGAAGGGCCGACTCCAGCTCGTAGTTGCGGTCGAAATGGTCCTCCAGGGGGCGCTTGTTGCGCCCCGTGATCATGAGGACGTCGTCGAGGCCCGCGGACACGGCCTCCTCGACCACGTACTGGATCGCCGGCTTGTCGACGACGGGCAGCATCTCCTTGGGAGTGGCCTTCGTGGCCGGCAGGAACCGGGTGCCGAGGCCGGCTGCGGGAATGACAGCCTTGCTGATCCTGGGGTGCGACTGAGTCATGTCCGCAACCTTATCCGGTGCCTTTGCAGGGAATCTGTGGCTCCGGTTAATTAGCTCTCATATGAGCGCATTAGGAAGGGTACGGGTGCGATCTGTGAGTCACATCGGACGTGCGGCCGAGCCTGACAAGCGAATGTTGCGGCGAGAGTTCATCGCGGTGAGGAACAGGTTGACGGCGGATGACGTGCGGGAATCCGCGGGCGAGTTGGCCACACGCGCGCTCGAACTGCCCGAGTTGGCGCACGCGCGCACGGTGGCGGCGTACGTCTCCGTGGGCAGCGAGCCCGGAACGCTCGCGCTGCTGGACGCGCTGCACGCGCGGGGCGTGCGGGTCCTGCTCCCCGCGCTCCTGCCGGACAACGACCTGGACTGGGGCTCCTACGCCGGTGAGGGCTCCCTCGCCCGGGTCCAACACGGCGGAAAGATGGCGCTGTTCGAGCCCACCGGCACGCGGCTGGGCCCGGAGGCCGTCATCGAGGCGGACGCCGTGCTGCTGCCCGGCCTCGCGGTCGACGCGCGCGGAATGCGGCTGGGGCGCGGCGGAGGGTCGTACGACCGCGTGCTCGCCCGTCTGGAGCGCGCGGACGTGCATCCCGCACTGGTGGTGCTCCTCTACGACGCCGAGGTCGTCGAGCGTGTTCCGGCGGAGGCGCACGACCGGCCCGTGCAGGCCGCGGTGACGCCGTCGGCGGTGCACCGCTTCCGGTAGCCGGGGGGGCGGGTGAGGTCCGTGGACGCGTGAAAGGGCCCTCCACGCGTGCGTGGAGGGCCCTTCGAGGTCGTGGCCGGCTACCGCGGGCGGCTCACGGTTTCAGGACCAGTGTGTCGCTCGTGCTGTCGTCGACGGCCTTGTCCGTGAAGGACCACGGCAGCAGTTCGCCGTCGACCCACTTGCTCGTCTGGTCGGTGTAGTGCGCGCTGAAGGCGTGCCCGGAGGCGCCGGTGAGATTGATCCACTTTGACTTGTCGAGGTCGTCAAGGTTGACCACCATGCGCATCGACGGCACCCAGACGACGCCGTAACCGCCGGCCGCGTTCCACCCGGTGGCGTTGACGGTCGCCTCGCCGCCGCCGAGCTTCCAGGGGCCGCGGTTGAGGATGTACTGCACGACGGCGGGGCCGCTGGTGCCCAGGGTCTGGTTCTTCAGGAACAGGCGGTGCAGCCGGCCCCAGCTCCAGGTGTCGATGTCCTTGCCGAGCTTGGAGGTCAGCTCCCAGCGGGCATCGATCATGGCGCGCTTGAGCAGGTCGTCACGGTTGTTGGTCGCGCCCGGCCGGGTGCCCGACTTGGGCGTGGTCCACCAGTCGCTCTTGGGGTCGTTCATGAGGGTGCGCACGACCTCGAACCAGCGATCGCCGCCGTCGGGTTGCGCCTGGTCGGCGTCGCGCTGACCGCACTCTCTGACCTTCTGGGTGTCGTCCACGGGCCCGGTGTCATTGACGGGGTCGACCCACAGGCACTGACCCTCGACCCGCAGTTCCTTGGGCAGTTTGTTGCCGAAGGCGAGCTTGAGGATGTTGCGCCAGACCGAGTTGAAGTAGGCGGCCGCGGCCGAGTCGGCGTCCTGGGTGTAGTCCCAGCCCTCCAGCAGCTTCTGCGCCTCGCGGACGTCCTTGTCGTCGATGTCGATCTTCAGCAGCTTGGGCACGAGCAGCTTGGCGATCTCGCTGCTGTTGTCCAGCTGCATCTGGCGCATGTCGTCGGTGGAGATCTTGCCGCCGCCCTTGATCTTCGACTGGATCAGGTCGGTGATGCGCTGGCTTCGGGTGCCGTAGCCCCAGTCCGTGGTGAGCGTGTAGGGGTACTTGTCCGGGTCGATGACGGCCTGGTTGGCGGTGACGATGTAGCCGCGCTCCGGGTCGAACTCGTACGGCAGCTCGTCCTGCTTGATGAAGCCGGTCCACTGGTACTTGGAGTCCCAGCCCGGCGCGGGGATCGAACCGTCGTCGCCCTTGGCGCGGATGGGGATCCGGCCGGGCAGCGTGTACCCGATGTGGTTGTCGGTGTCGGCGTAGACGAGGTTCTGCGAGGGCACGTCGAACTTGGCGGCCGCCGAGCGGAACTCGGTCCAGTTGGACGCCTTGTCGATGGCGAAGACGGCGTCCATGGTGGTGCCCGCGTCCAGCGCGGTCCAGCGCAGGGCGATGCCGTAGCCGTCGCCTCTGTCGGGCGCGGCCGTGTCGACGGTGGCCTTCTTGCCGACCTTCACGAGTTCGTCGTCGCGGTCGGACAGCAGGGGTCCGTTGTTCGTCTCTCTGACGACGATCTTCTTGGAGGCGCCGCCGGCGACCTTGATGGTCTCCGTACGGGACTTGAAGGGCTTCACGGTGCCGTCGTACAGGTAGCCGTCGCCGCTGAGCTTCTCCAGGTAGAGATCGGTGACGTCGACTCCCGAGTTGGTCATGCCCCAGGCGATGTCCTGGTTGTGGCCGATGACGACGCCGGGCATGCCCGAGAAGGTGTAACCGGTCACGTCGTACTGGCACTTGGCGGAGACCGTGCGGCAGTGCAGGCCCATCTGGTACCAGACGGACGGCAGGGAGGCCGACAGGTGCGGGTCGTTGGCCAGCAGGGGCTTGCCGGTGATGGTGTACTTCCCGGCCACCACCCAGGAGTTGGAGCCGATGCCCTGGCCGTTCACCCCGACGGCCGTGGGGACGTCGTCCAGGACGTCGTAGAGGCCCGAGAGCTGGCTCTGCAGGGCCGAACCCGCCGACGAGGTGGACGAGCCCGTCGTGCCGCTCGTGGACGTCCCAGAAGTGCCGCTGTCGCCCTGCTCGAACGTCTGGGTGAGCTCGTCGTACTGGCCCTCCTGGACGATCGCCTGGTTGCGGCTGTACGGGTACTGCGGGTACAGGTCCTTGATCTGCTTGGGGCCGAGCCGGCTGGTCATCAGGGCGCGGTCGATCTCGTCGTCCATGTTGCCGCGCAGGTCCCAGGCCATCGCCTTCAGCCAGGCCACGGAGTCCACCGGGGTCCACTGCTCGGGCTTGTAGTCGTTGACGAAGCCGAGGGCGGCGTACTCCAGGGAGATGTCCTTGCCGTCCTTGCCCTGGAGGTAGGCGTTGACTCCCTTGGAGTAGGCCTGGAGGTACTTCTTGGTGGAGGCCGACAGCTTGGTGTCGTACTCCTCCTTGGCGACCCGGTCCCAGCCCAGGGTGCGCAGGAACTCGTCGTCCTTGACCTGGTCCTTGCCGAACATCTCCGACAGGCGCCCGGACGTCATGTGCCGGCGTACGTCCATCTCGTAGAACCGATCCTGCGCCTGGACGTAGCCCTGCGCCATGAACAGGTCCTCGTCGGAGGAGGCGTAGATCTGCGGGATGCCGTAGCCGTCGCGCTTGACGTCGACGGGTCCTGACAGACCGTCGAGCGTGATGGAGCCCTTCGTCTGCGGGAAGGACGCACGGACGGTACTGATCGACCAGTACGCCCCGTAGGCGACGCCTCCGATGATGGCCAGCACCAGGACGAGGACGACAAGGCGGGCTTTGCGCCCCTTCTTCCTGCCGGACTTGCGGGCCTTGCGACCCGTTGAGGCGGTGGTGTTGGGGGGCATCGCTGTCCTTGCTGTCCTTCCGCGAGCGGCAGGCGGGCTGGTCCATGTGACTGAGCGCTGGAGCAACCATAGGCGCAGGGCCCACAGCCCCTTGACGCGGTGTCCGGAACGAGCGCGGACGAGCGTTCGATCATGCCTCGGCGAGTGTCAAGGAATCGTCAAGAGTTAGGTAAGGTAACGAAGTACCTGGATGCGGAGCTCCATGGGCTCGTGTCCTATGTACGTGAGCTCCCGCGCGGGATGCGCGTGAGCCAGGGAAGGGAACGGCCGCTGACTGTCCACCACCTCAACCAGCTCCTGTTCGTCTGCTCGCTCGTCCTGCTCGTAGCCGTGGCCGCGGTCCGGATCTCCTCGCGCAGCGGACTCCCCAGCCTGCTCGTGTACCTGGGGATCGGCGTCGCCATGGGGCAGGACGGCGTCGGCGACATCCGCTTCGACAACGCCGAACTGACCCAGGTCATCGGATACGCGGCCCTGGTCGTGATCCTCGCCGAGGGCGGACTTGGCACGAAGTGGAAGGAGATCAAGCCGGCCCTGCCGGCCGCCTCCGCGCTGGCACTGGTCGGCGTCGCGGTGAGCGTCGGGGTCACGGCGTCGGCCGCGCACTACCTGATCGGGCTGGAATGGCGCCAGGCGCTCATCGTCGGGGCGGTGGTCTCCTCCACGGACGCGGCGGCCGTCTTCTCGGTGCTGCGCAAGATCCCGCTCCCCACGCGCGTGACGGGCACCCTGGAGGCCGAGTCCGGCTTCAACGACGCCCCTGTCGTCATCCTGGTCGTCGCCTTCTCCACGGCGGGCCCGGTCGACCACTGGTACGCGCTGATCGGCGAGATAGCGCTGGAGCTGGCCATCGGCGCCGCCATCGGCCTCGCGGTGGGCTGGCTGGGCGCCTGGGGGCTGCGACACGTCGCCCTGCCCGCCTCCGGCCTCTACCCCATCGCCGTCATGGCCATCGCCGTCACCGCGTACGCGGGCGGCGCCCTGGCGCACGGCAGCGGCTTCCTGGGCGTCTACCTCGCCTCGATGGTGATGGGCAACGCCAAGCTGCCGCACTGGCCCGCCACGCGCGGGTTCGCCGACGGGCTCGGCTGGATCGCCCAGATCGGCATGTTCGTGCTGCTCGGCCTCCTGGTCACCCCGCACGAACTCGGCGACGACATCTGGCCCGCCCTCGTCATCGGCATGGTGCTCACGATGGTGGCGCGGCCCTTGAGCGTGGTGGTCTGTCTGACGCCGTTCCGGGTGCCCTGGCAGGAGCAGACCCTCATGTCCTGGGCCGGGCTGCGCGGCGCGGTGCCCATCATCCTGGCGACGATCCCCATGGTGGAGGGCGTCGACGCCAGCCGCCGCATCTTCAACATCGTCTTCGTCCTGGTCGTCGTCTACACCCTCATCCAAGGCCCGACCCTGCCCTGGCTGGCCCGCAAGCTGAGCCTGGGCGGGGACGCGGAGGCCGCGGACCTCGGCATCGAGTCGGCGCCCCTGGAGCGGCTGCGCGGTCATCTCTTGTCGGTCGCCATTCCCGACGGCTCCAAGATGCACGGCGTCGAGGTGGCCGAACTGCGGCTGCCCGCCGGAGCGGCCGTCACCCTCGTAGTCCGCGAGGGAAAATCGTTTGTCCCGCTGCCGACCACGGTCCTGCGGCACGGCGACGAACTCCTCGTCGTCGCCACCGACCCCGTCCGGGACGCGGCGGAACGACGCCTGCGCGCGGTGGGCCACGGCGGCAAGCTGGCGGACTGGCTGGGGACGGACGGGGCGGGCGCGGGGCGGTGACGTGCCCCTGGGGCGTTAAGGGTGCGTTTCGCACAATTCACGCCCGACGCAATCGCAGGCGAGCGTCCACATGGTGCTCACTTTCACAGGAGCACCAGCCCTTGATCCCTGTAGGATGAAGGCAGACTTTGATCGAACCAACTCTGCCTGACGCAGAGCTGGCGCGACCGTATGGCGGTCGGATCGCTCTCCACAGGGAGACAGCGGGCTCCGGCATCTACCGCAGTTCCGCGCAAGAGGACAGCTCTCGGCGCCCCCGCACGGGCGCGCTACCAGGCGGCAGAAAGGCACGGGCCGTGGCATCCACGGTCACCACCGAGCCGTCGGAGAACGCGCCGGCTCCCACCCGCCCGGGATACGGACAGCTGCTGCGCACCCGCGGCGCCTGGACCTTCCTGCTCCCCGGCTTCGCGGCACGCCAGCCGTTCGCGATGCTCACCATCTCCATCGTGCTGCTCGTGCAGCACACCACCGGCTCGTACGGCGCCGCCGGCGCCGCCGCGGCCGTCACAGGCGTCTCCATGGCCGTGTTCGCGCCCTACAGCGGCCGTCTCGCCGACCGCTACGGGCAGCGCACGGTCCTGCTCCCCGGTGTCCTGATCCACACGCTGTCGGGCCTGACCCTGACCGCGCTCGCGCTGGCCCACGCGCCGCTGTGGGCGCTGTTCGTGGCGGCCGTGCCCACCGGCGCCTCGGTGCCGCAGATCGGCCCCATGGTGCGCGCCCGCTGGGGCGTGAAGCTCCAGGACTCGCCCCTGCTGACCACCGCCGCCGCCTTCGAGTCCGTCACCGACGAACTGACCTTCGTCTTCGGCCCGCTGCTCGCCACCGCCCTGTGCACGGCCGTCGACCCGGCCGCCGGCCTGGTGACAGAAGCGGCGCTGACACTCATCGGCGGCCTGCTGTTCGCGGCGCAGAAGAGCACTCAGCCCACGGTCGCGGTCCGCGGGCACGCACGCGTGGAGCACGTTTCCGCGCTGAGCATCCCCGGGGTGCGCGTGCTGATCGTGACCTTCCTGGGCATCGGCTCCGTCTTCGGCGGCATGCAGGTCTCCCTGGCCGCGTTCACGGAGTCGATCGGCGAACCCGGCCTCAACGGCGTCCTGTACGGCGTCTTCGCGGCGGGCAACATGCTCTCCGGGATCGTCTGCGGCGCGATCGCGTGGAAGACCGCCCCGCGGCGACGCCTGGTCGTCGGCTACGGCGCGCTCGCCCTCACCGCCTCCGGGCTCTGGGCCGCGCACTCGGTGCTCGTCCTGGCCGGCCTCGGCCTGCTCGTCGGCATGTGCATCGCGCCCGCGCTGATCACGGGCTACACGCTCGTCGAGGGCCTGGTCCCGGCGGGCGCCCGCACCGAGGCGTTCACCTGGCTGACCGGCGCGGTCGCGCTCGGCCAGGCGGCTGCCGTCACCGTCGCCGGACAGCTGGAGGACCGCTTCTGGACGGGCGCCGGGTTCTTGGTGCCCGCGGCGGGCACGATACTGGCTCTGGCGACTCTCCTGACCCTCCGCTCACGCCTCGCGGTGCGGCCCCGCAGCCGGACCGTGGCACGTGGCGTCGGTCACCGCGTGCCGGTGACGGTGGACTGATCCTCAGGAATACGTCACTATGGACCGTCGTTAGCACTCACTGAGTGAGAGTGCCAGGAGGAAGACAGTGCCCACTTACCAGTACCAGTGCACCGAGTGCGGCGAGGGCCTCGAGGCGGTGCAGAAGTTCACCGATGACGCCCTCACCGAGTGCCCCAACTGCGGTGGCCGCCTGAAGAAGGTGTTCTCGGCGGTCGGCATTGTCTTCAAGGGCTCCGGTTTCTACCGCAACGACAGCCGCGGCTCCTCGTCGAGCAGCGCGCCGGCCTCGTCGTCCAAGTCGACGTCGTCGTCCTCTTCGAGCGACTCGTCGTCTTCCTCGTCATCGTCTTCTTCTTCGTCCTCCTCGGACTCGAAGTCGAAGTCGTCGAGCACCGGCTCCTCCTCCAGCAGCAGCTCCGCCGCCTAGGACTCGCCTACGGGACCCTGTCGTCACAGGACGGCAGGGTCTTCGGTGTTCCTGGAGGTGTTCCCGGAGCGCCTCACCTCTCGCCGCCGGGGCCGATTACTGTGCTGGTCATGGCGAACGCAGAGATCGGTGTCATCGGCGGCTCGGGCTTCTACTCGTTCCTGGAGGACGTGACCGAGGTCGAGGTGGACACCCCGTACGGGCCACCCAGCGACTCCCTCTTCCTGGGCGAGGTCGCCGGCCGCCGGGTCGCCTTCCTGCCCCGGCACGGACGCGGCCACCATCTGCCCCCGCACCGCATCAACTACCGGGCCAACCTGTGGGCGTTGCGGTCCGTCGGGGTGCGCCAGGTCCTCGGCCCGTGCGCGGTGGGCGGCCTGCGCCCCGACTACGGACCGGGCACGCTGCTCGTGCCGGACCAACTCGTCGACCGTACGAAGTCCCGCGCCGGGACGTACTTCGACGGCCTGCCGCTGCCGGGCGGCGACGTACCGAACGTCGTGCACGTGTCCCTGGCCGACCCGTACTGCCCCACCGGCCGCGCCGCCGCGCTCAAGGCCGCGCGCGGACGGGACTGGGAGGCGGTGGACGGCGGCACCCTGGTCGTGATCGAGGGGCCGCGCTTCTCGACCCGCGCCGAGTCGCTCTGGCACCAGGCGCAGGGCTGGTCGATCGTGGGCATGACCGGCCACCCGGAAGCGTCCCTCGCCCGTGAACTGGAGCTCTGCTACACGTCGTTGACCCTGGTCACCGACCTCGACGCGGGCGCCGAGACCGGCGAGGGCGTCTCGCACGACGAGGTACTGCGGGTGTTCGCGGCGAACGTGGACCGGCTGCGCGGGGTGCTGTTCGACGCGGTGGCCGCCCTGCCCGCCACGGAGGAACGGGACTGCCTGTGCACGACGGCACTTGGCGGGATGGATCCGGGGTTCGCGCTGCCGTAGCCGGTCCCTGATCGGCGGAGTGGCTCGGAACTTCCCGTTCGAGTGAGGGAGTTGTCCACAACCCGTCGGTCGTCCACCGGCCGCGGCTAGCTTCGGCGAAAAGCCCCATCGTGGGTTCGCAAGCCGATCCCTCGTCGCAGGTGGTGACCCACATGACCTTCCCACACCCTCCCGTCCTCTCCTCTCCGGCTCCCCCGCGCTGGGCGCAGCGCCCGCCCAGCACCGACGCCCCCGCCACCTGCGAGGTCCCGCACTTCGCTCCCGTGCGGGTGCGCGGCGGGCGGTATCAACTGCGGCGGCTGGTACGGCATCGACGGCGGGCGCTGGCCGCGGGCCTGGCCGTGACGGCGGCCGCGCTGGTGGCGGCGGGACCGCAGAACACGGACCGGGCACGCGGACATCCGGCGGCGGATCCGGTACGACACCACCGGGCCGTCGAGATGGTGGCCGCGCCGGTGCGGATCACCGACGGCGCCACGGTCCGGCTCCTGCGGCCGGGCGACCGGGTCGACGTCATCGCCGCACGGGAGACGGCGACGGGCGGAGACGCGCGCGTGGTCGCACGCGGGGCGCGGGTGACCAAGGTGCCTGAACCGCTGGACAGTTCGGTCGACAGCGGGGCGCTGGTCGTGCTGTCGGTTCCGCGCTCGCTCGCGGCGCGGCTGGCCGGCGCCGGGGCGACGGCACGGTTGGCGGTGACGCTGTGCTGAATCAAGTCGTCCACGGAATCCGCACGATTCATGTGAATCACCTGGTCCACGCCGTCCGCGTTCTGCACCCTCGCTTGTCAAGTCCCTCGTTCGAGCTACCCAATTGGACAGGGCGACCTTGCCCTGACGTAGGTTGCGGAGCTGTTTGTTCCACAACCGGCGCATGCGAGAAGAGGCCCCGCGGTGAGCGAGAAGAAGGATCCGAGCGTCTGGCAGGGCTTCAAGGCCTTCCTGATGCGCGGGAACGTCGTCGACCTGGCGGTGGCGGTGGTCATCGGCGCCGCGTTCACCAACATCGTGAACGCGGTGGTGAAGGGGCTCATCAACCCGCTCGTCGGGGCGATCGGCACCCAGAACCTCGACAGCTACAGCTCGTGCCTGAGCGACAGTTGCTCCGGCGACAAGGGCATCCAGCTCATGTGGGGCTCGGTCCTCGGCGCCGCCCTGAGCTTCGTGATCACCGCGGCCGTCGTCTACTTCCTGATGGTCCTGCCGATGTCGAAGTACCTGGCACGACAGGCGGCCCGGGACAAGGCGAAGGAAGGCACGCACGAGGTCATCGAGCTGACCGAGCTGGAGGTCCTCAAGGAGATCCGCGACGCCCTGGTCGCGCAGCGCGGCTCCGGGAACGGCGAGCGGCAGCCGTAGCGCAAGCAGCGGTGACGGGGGCGGTCGGCGCGGTTCAGATGTGGTGGGGCGGCTTCTCGTCGAGGAAGCGCTTCAGGTCCGCCGCGCCGCCGCTGTCGGTGCCAGGACGCTCGCCCCAGCCGCGGTCCGTGTCGTCCGAGGACTGCTGGTCCAGCGGGTCGTCGAAGATCAGCGAGGGCTTCGGCCTACGGGACTCCGAGACGGCGGGCGCGGGGGCGGCCGGCTCGGGAGCGGCGGGGCCGGGGCCGGCGGAGTCGGGGGCGGTGGCCGGATCGGGGGCGGTGGCCGGATCGGGGGCGGTGGTCATGTCCCCAGGGTACGACCCCTGTGCATTTGTGAATGCTTTCACAAGAATTTCCGCCGATTATCTGGTGTGCTGGACCCATGACGAGCAGTTCGACTCCGTCGTCGGCGCCCTCCGGCGAGCCCGCACGCCACAGACCCCTGCGCAGGATCACGGCCCGCGGCCGGGACGAGGCGCACCGCGTCGCCTCCCCACTGGAGCTCTTCTTCGACCTGTGCTTCGTGGTGGCCGTCGCCCAGGCGGGCATCCAACTGGTGCACTCCGTGGCCGAAGGGCATCCGGGCGAGGGGATCCTCAACTACGCGATGGTCTTCTTCGCCATCTGGTGGGCGTGGATGAACTTCACCTGGTTCGCATCGGCTTACGACAACGACGACGTGCTCTACCGGGTCGTCACCCTGATCCAGATCGCCGGAGTGCTCGTGCTCGCGGCCGGGGTGTCCCGGGCGTTCGAGGACCACGAGTTCCTGGCCGTCTGGCTGGGCTATGTGATCATGCGGGTCGCCATGAGCGCGCAGTGGCTGCGGGTCGCGCGGTCGAGCGAGGGCGCGGAGAGAACGACGGCGTTGCGGTACGCTGGCGGTGTACTGCTGTGCCAGGTCGGCTGGTTGGGGCTGCTGGTCCTGCCCGAGGGCGGCCGCGCCTGGGTCTTCCTGGTGATGGCTGTCCTGGAGATGTGCGTACCGCTCTACGCGGAGAAGGACCACCCGACCTCATGGCACCCGCACCACATCTCCGAGCGGTACGGGCTGTTCACGATCATCGTGCTCGGCGAGACCATCGCCTCGGCCACCGTCGCCGTGAAGACGGGCGTCGACGAGAACGACGCCCTGGGCGAGCTGTTGCCCATCGCGTCGGGTGGATTGCTGATCATCTTCGCCGCCTGGTGGATCTACTTCGTGGTGCCCATCCACGGGCATCTGCGCTCCAACCGGCAGTCCTTCCTCTGGGGTTACGGCCACTACGTGATCTTCGCGTCGGCGGCGGCGATCGGCGCGGGTCTGGAGGTAGCGGTGGAACAGGCGGTCGGCAAGGCGCACATCTCCACGCTGGCCGCGTCGGCGGCCGTGACGCTGCCGACGGCGCTGTTCCTGCTCACGGTCTGGTTGCTGCACGCACGCTTCTACAAGGTGGGCACGGCCCAGCAGTTGGTCCTGCCGACCGCCGCCCTGCTGGTGATCCTCTGCACGTTCCTGGGCGACTGGGCGGTACTCGCCGCCGGCATCGTGTCCGCGCTGACGGTGGCGACCGGGGTGACGCTGACGGCGCGCATGGTGGCCGGGGAGCGCAGGGCGACGCAGGAGGTGTGACGGGAGCGCCCGGCCTCCGAGCGCCGGCACACCGAGTACCCGCACACCGACCGCCCGCACCGCGAACACCGGCACCCCAAGCACCCGCACCCCGAATACGGGCACCCCAAGCACCAACACCCCGAATACGCGCACCGCACCCGCCGCTCACGTGACCGTGCCTCCCGCCGGGCGAGACTGGGCCCATGACAGTTGACGCATTGACGGATGTGGCCGGTGTGCGGGTGGGCCATGCGACGCGCATCGGTGACGGTTGGCTGACCGGCACCACCGTCGTCCTCGCGCCGGAGGGAGGCGCCGTGGCCGCCGTGGACGTACGCGGCGGCGGTCCCGGCACCAAGGAGACCGACGCCCTCGACCCGCGCAACCTCGTGCAGAAGGTCGACGCGATCGTCCTGACCGGCGGCAGCGCGTACGGGCTCGACTCGGCGTCCGGGGTGATGGCGTGGCTGGAGGCGCAGGGGCGCGGAGTGCGGGTCGGGCCGGATCCGGCGCACGTCGTGCCGGTGGTCCCCGCCGCCTGCGTCTTCGACCTCGGCCGGGGCGGCGACTTCTCCGCCCGGCCGGACGCGGCCACCGGCAGGGCGGCGGCCGCGGCGGCCGCGGCGAGTGCGGCCGGAGCGCGGGTGGAGGAGGGGTGCGTGGGTGCCGGTACGGGTGCCACGACAGGGCCGTTGAAGGGAGGGATCGGTACCGCGAGCGTCGTGCTCGACTCGGGGGTCACGGTGGCCGCGCTGGTCGTGGCCAATGCAGCGGGGTCGGTGGTCGATCCCGAAACGGGGGTGCTGTACGGGGAGTTGTTCCAAGGGCGCGTGAACTATCCGGAGGCGGGTGTGCACGAGGCCGCGCGCCGGCGCCTTGCGGAGACCCAGGCGAAGAACTCCCGCCCCCCGCTCAACACCACGCTCGCCGTGGTCGCCACCGACGCGGAACTGTCCAAGGCGCAGGCCCAGAAGCTGGCCGGCACAGCGCACGACGGCATCGCGCGCGCCGTACGGCCGGTGCACCTGCTCCACGACGGGGACACGGTGTTCGCGCTGGCGACGGGTGCCCGCCCCCTAGACGCCGAGAACCCCCTCGCCCTGAACGACCTCCTCGCGGCGGGCGCGGACCTGGTGACGCGCGCGATCGTACGAGCCGTGCGCGCCGCAAAGCCGGTGACGGGCGCGGGCGGGGGCGGGGAGTGGCCGTCGTACGGGGAGTTGTACGGGGGGCGGTGACGGCGGGGAGGTGGGGGCGGGGGCGCCAGGGGCGGGGAGGGAGGGGAGGGGGGAGGGGGGAGGGGCCCCCAGGAGGAGAACGAAGCGCGAGTGAGGCGCCTCGTGAGAGGGACCCCCCCCACGAGCAACGCAAGCAAGCCCCCCACGAGCAGCACAAGGCCGTCCCAAGCACCGTCCCCGCGCCCCAACCACGCTCCCGCGATTGTCCAGGTTTTGTCACGCGATGGTGTTCATGGGGAACGCAGGCAACCCCACCCGGTGTGCGGTCCCTCTTTGTTCACGCATCGGAGCGGATCACGCACATCACACGAACCTGGAGCAGCCCGTGACAACGCCGGACATAGCAGCGCGGCGCGTACTGGGGGCCATCGCCGCCCTGGTGGTCGGCACCCTCACCCTCAGCGGCTGTGGCGGCGACGCCAATGCCGACACCAACGGCAAGAGCGACGGGAAGAACGGAGACACGGCGGTCAAGACGTCCGTCGCGAAGATCGTCATCTCCGCCAAGGACGGCTCGACCAACGCGTCCATCAACACGACCGGTGTGAAGGTCAGTGGCGGCAGGCTGGCCGTCGTGAAGATGACGGTCGCCGGGTCGGGGCAGGCCGTCGAGGGCGTGACGTCGGCGAACGGCAGTACCTGGAAGCCGAAGGAGCAGTTGGAGCGCGGGACGAAGTACGAGATATCGGCGACCGCGAAGGACGCGAGCGGCAAGACCGCGGCCGCCAACTCGATCTTCACGACGGTGTCTTCGGCCAACAGCTTCATCGGAACGTACACGCCGGACAACGGCACGACGGTCGGTGTCGGGATGCCGGTGTCGTTCACCTTCGACAAGGCGATCAGCGACACGAAGGCCGTGCAGTCGCACATCACGGTCACCTCGACCAGCGGCCAGAAGGTCGAAGGGCACTGGTTCGGGGCGCAGCGGCTCGACTTCAGGCCCGAGGAGTACTGGAAGGCCGGCTCCAAGGTCACGATGAAGATCGACCTGGACGGCGTGCAGGGCGCGAACGGCGTGTACGGGGTGCAGAAGAAGACCGTCACGTTCACCATCGGGCGTTCGCAGGTCTCCACGGTCGACGTCAACACGCAGACCATGACGGTCGTACGCGATGGTCGGACCCTCAAGTCGGTGCCGATCTCGTCGGGCAGCCCGGAGCACACGACGTACAACGGGCAGATGGTGATCTCCGAGAAGTTCACGCAGACGCGGATGAACAGCCGGACGGTCGGGCTCGGTGGCGAGTACGACATCCCGGACGTGCCGCACGCGATGCGGCTGACCTCGTCGGGGACGTTCATCCACGGCAACTACTGGTACGACAAGGGCAACCCGCCCTTCGGCCGGACGGGCACCAGCCACGGCTGTGTCGGGCTCGCGGACGTGCAGGGCGCGCAGGGCGCGACGAACGCCAAGTGGTTCTACGACAATTCACTCATCGGGGACGTGGTGATCGTGAAGAACTCCCCCGACAAGACGGTCTCCCCGGACAACGGGCTCAACGGCTGGAACCTGCCGTGGAGCGAGTGGACCGCCGGAAGTGCCGCCTGACCGGCGGGTTTTGACGGGTTCTTGAGCCGCGCGGGAACACTCCGCGCGGCTCGCTCGTTTTGTGGACGTACGTTTTCTCGGTTCCCGGACATGATGTCCGACCGAGGGGCTACGGTATGCACCCACAAGGTGACATGCAGCAACGCCGGGAGAAACCTTGAGCGTTCCGTACGAGACGGCAGCGTACGAACCACCCGAGTCGTTCGAGTCTCCGGAGGAGCATCTCGAACGGCTCCTCGGCCGTGCCCTGAACTCCTTCGAGCTGCCGGACGAGACGATACGGCGGCTCGACTGCGCGCTGGCGCACGACAGTTCGCTGCACTCCGCGCATCACAGCGCGGGCCTGCACCGCGAGACGTACCGGCACACCTGGCTGCTGGCCGACGGCTCGGCGCTCACTCTCTGGGAGCTCGTGCACAACACCGCGCCGGGCAGCATCGCGCAGCACGAGGTGTACGTGGACGAGGAGGAGTTGCGGGCGGCCACCGCGCGTCTGCCGCTGCCGCCGGACGCCCCGGACTTCGAACTGCCGGTGACGGTGCAGTTGTCGCCGGTCCCCGCGCCGCGGCACGCGTACGTGCCGGACGATTCGGCGGATCACGCGCGCCGGCTGCTGCGCCGCGCGGAGAACACCGACCGGCCGGACGCGGACACCGCCGACCTGCTCACCATGGCGTGCGCGCACCAGATCACGCAGGCCTTCGGGCGCCCGTGCCGCACGGTGCGCGCCGGGTTGTGCTTCGCGCTCTACGAGCACGCGTTCCTGCTGTGCGACGGCGCGGAGGTCTCCCTGTGGGAGGTCGAGCACACGGCGACGCCGGACGGGCGGCACATGTGCGAGGTGTACGTCACCGAGGACGCGGCCCGGGACGCGATCGAGCGGCGGGCGGCCCAGGTCTCCTGACGCCGGGCCGTGCAGGTCTGCCGACGCCCACCGACGCCCTCGACGACGACTCGGCCCGCGCCCGCGGCCTCAACTGCCGTTGCTGAGCTGTCGTACGAGGCCCGCGAACGCGGCCTTCTCCGCCGGGGTCAGTTCGACGGACTCCAGGTGGGGGGCCGTTCGGCGTTGGTGCGGGAGGGCGTGCAGGGTGGGGTCGGTGCGCCAGAGGGCGGCGCCGGAGCGGGCGCGGCGCAGCAGGCGGACCAGGCCGATCAGCCAGACGGCCGTGGCGAAGGCGAGCAGGGCGACGCCCAGTGACTGCAGGATCGAGACGCTCTCATCGGCCATGCGCCCCAGTAGACAACACGGTCCGGGACTTTGGTCCCGGACCGTGATGTATCTCGCAGATGGCGCAGTTGCCCCTTAGCGGGTCACGCCGCGACCGGCTGCTTCTTCTCCGCCGTCGGCGCGGCGGTGCCGTCCGGGGCGGCCGTGGTCGCGGCGCCCGGGGCCTGCTTGCGCATGCCCTTCAGGACGATCACCAGGGCGGTCGTGACACACACGCCGGCCGCGAGGGCGATCAGGAAGAGGAACGGGTTGCCGATCAGCGGGACCACGAAGACGCCGCCGTGCGGGGCGCGCAGCGTGGCGTCGAAGGCCATCGACAGGGCGCCGGTGACCGCGCCGCCCGCCATGGACGCGGGGATCACGCGCAACGGGTCGGCCGCGGCGAACGGGATCGCGCCCTCGGAGATGAAGGAGGCGCCGAGGACCCAGGCGGCCTTGCCGTTCTCGCGCTCGGTCGGGGTGAAGAGCTTCGCGCGTACGGTCGTGGCCAGGGCCATGGCCAGCGGCGGGACCATACCCGCGGCCATCACCGCGGCCATGATCTTCATCGCGGAGTCGCTGGGGCTGGCGACGGCGATGCCCGCGGTGGCGAAGGTGTACGCGACCTTGTTGACCGGGCCGCCGAGGTCGAAGCACATCATCAGGCC
The DNA here is from genome assembly GCF_053599215.1 of Streptomyces sp. NPDC001002. NCBI lineage: Bacteria > Bacillati > Actinomycetota > Actinomycetes > Kitasatosporales > Streptomycetaceae > Streptomyces > Streptomyces sp. NPDC001002. Next base: position 146,706 of record NZ_JBSFLV010000002.1, read on the forward strand.
GAGCAGGGCGCCGAGCAGGACGGCGTTGGCGCCGGACAGGCCGTTGAGCCAGTCGGTCATCCCTTTCTGGGCCTCGGCGATGGGTTTGCCGATCACCACGAACATCAGGAAGCCGACGATCGCCGAGGAGATCAGCGGAATCACCACGACCGGCATGATGCCGCGCACCGCCGCGGGGATCTTGACCTTCTGGATGGCCATCACCACGCCACCGGCGATGAGACCGGCGGCCAGGCCGCCGAGGAAGCCCGCGTTGATGGTGAGGGAGATCGCGCCGCCGACGAAGCCGGGCACGAGACCGGGTCGGTCGGCCATGCCGTAGGCGATGTAACCGGCCAGGACCGGGACGAGGAACTGGAAGGCCACGCCGCCGATCTGGAACAGCAGCGCGCCCCAGCTGTCCACCTGGGTCCACGCGAAGTGGTCCATGACCGACGGTGCCTTGTTGACCTCCCAGCCGCCGATCGCGAAGCCGAGGGCGATCAGCAGACCGCCCGCCGCGACGAACGGGACCATGTAACTGACGCCGGACATCAGCCACTTGCGGAGCTTGGAGCCGTAGCCCTCGCCCGCGTCGCCGCCGCGTTCGACGGGGGTCGCGGCGCCCGAACCGGCCGTCACCTCACCGCGTTCCGCCTTCGCGCGCACCTCGGAGATCAGCTCGCCGGGGCGGTTGATGCCCGCCTTCACACCGACGTCGACGGTCGGCTTGCCGGCGAAGCGTTCCTTCTCCCGTACGGGCACGTCGTGGGCGAAGATCACGCCGTCCGCCGCGGCGATCACCGCGGGGTCGAGGCGGGTGAAGCCGGCGGAGCCCTGCGGCTCGACGACGAGTTCGATGCCCGCCTCGCGGCCCGCGTTCTCCAGGGACTCGGCCGCCATGTACGTATGGGCGATGCCGGTCGGGCAGGAGGTGACGGCGACGATGCGGAAGGGGCGTTCGTCGTCGGACGCCGGTGGTGTGCTGTCCGTGGCGGCGTCGGCGGAGGCCGCCGCCGATGCCGCCACGGAGTCTGTGCCGGCCTCGGCCTCGGGCCGGGCCTCGGGCTCGTCCCCGCGGATCAGCGCCGCGGCCGACTCCGCGTCGCCCACCGACCGCAGCGCGTCCGTGAACTCGGTGTTCATCAGATGCCGGGCCAGTGAGGACAGGATCGTCAGGTGGGCGTCGTCGGCGCCGGCGGGCGCGGCGATGAGGAAGATCAGGTCGGCGGGGCCGTCCGGGGCACCGAAGTCGATCCCGGCCGCGCTGCGTCCGAAGCCGAGGGTCGGTTCGGTGACGTACTCGCTGCGGCAGTGCGGGATGCCGATGCCGCCGTCGAGACCGGTCGGCATCTGCGCCTCACGCGCGGCGACGTCGGCGAGGAAACCCTCCAGGTCGGTCACCCGGCCCAGGGTCACCATGCGCTCGGCCAGGGCGCGTGCCGCGGCTTCCTTGGTATCGGCGGACAGGTCGAGGTCGACCAGGTCCGCGGTGATGAGGTCGCTCATCGCGGGCTCCTTCGCTCGCGTATCGCCCGGGGAGTGGAGTGGGCGCGTATGGGGACGGGGACGGTGCGGGGGGTTGTGGGGAGCGGGGAGTGGGGGAGATCGGGGCCGACGGCCACCGGATCGGAGGCGGTGAGTGGACCGGAGGCCGTGAGTGGACGGGAGGCGGTGAGTAAGGGATCGCCTCGCCGCCCAGGAATCGGCCGAAGAGGATCTCGGACCGAACCGCGAACCGAGCCGGGGACCGGACCGCGGACCGAACCGCGGATCGGACCGCGCCGAGGTCGGCCAAGCGAACTGCCAGGAGCCGTACAGAGGTTCACGAATCCGTTCATGACACCGGCTCCCTCAGCACGCGATCCGCCGGCACCTCCGCCGTCACCGTCACCGCCGCCGGGTCCAGGTCGCCCGGGGAGGGCATAACGCTGCCCGGCAGTTGGACGGCGGCCGCGCCGAACGCGACCGCGGAGGCGAGGGCCTCGGGGCCGCTGCCGCCGGCGATCAGGAAACCGGCGAGCGAGGAGTCCCCGGCGCCCACATTGCTGCGTACGACGTCCACGCGCGCGCTGCCGAACCAGGCGCCCGAGCCGTCCACGAGCAACTGCCCGTCCGCGCCCAGGCTGGCGAGCACGGCGCGTGCGCCCATCTCGCGCAACTCCTCGGCCGCCTTCATCGCGTCGCCGACCGTGGCCAGGGGGCGCCCGACGGCCTCGGCGAGTTCCTCGGCGTTGGGCTTCACGACGTCGGGCCGCTCGCGCAGTGCCGCGAGGAGCGCGGGCCCGGAGGTGTCCAGGGCGATCCGAGCGCCGCCGGCGTGCGCCCGGGCGACGACATCGGCGTACCAGGCGGGCGCGAGCCCTCGCGGGAGGCTGCCGCAGCAGGCGATCCAGTCCGCGTCCGGCGACTGCGCGCGGACCGTCTCCAGGAGCAACTCCTGTTCCTCCGCGGACAGTTCGGGCCCCGGTGCGTTGATCTTCGTGAGCACCCCGTCCGCCTCGGCGAGCGCGATGTTCGAGCGGGTGGCGCCCGCGACCAGGACCGGCGCGACCTCGATGCCCTGCGCGTCGAGCAGGTCGGCGACGAGTGCGCCCGGCGCACCACCGAGGGGCAGTACGGCGACCGTGCGCCGTCCGGCGGCCGCGACGGCGCGCGAGACGTTGACGCCCTTGCCGCCCGGGTCCATGCGTTCGCCGGTGGCGCGTATGACCTCGCCGCGGTCGAGCGAGGGGACCTCGTACGTGCGGTCCAGGGACGGGTTGGGGGTGACCGTGAGGATCATGCGCGCACTACTTCCGTACCGCCGCGCTCGATGTCGGCGGCGTCTTCCGGGCTCAGCCCGCTGTCGGTGATCAGCAGGTCCACGTCGCTCAGGTCGCCGAAGCGGGCGAAGTGCTCCTGGCCGTACTTGGAGGAGTCGGCGAGGAGCACCACGCGCCGGGCGGCGGCGACCGCGGCGCGCTTGACCGCGGCCTCGGCGAGGTCGGGGGTGGTCAGGCCGTGGTCGGCGGAGAAGCCGTTGGCGGCGACGAACAGGACGTCCGCCCGGATCTCGCCGTACGCGCGCAGCGCCCAGGCGTCCACGGCGGCGCGCGTACGGTGGCGCACGCGTCCTCCGACGAGGTGGAGCTGGATGCCGGGGTGGTCGGCGAGGCGCGCGGCGATGGGCAGGCTGTGCGTGACGACGGTGAGGGAGGCCTCCAGCGGGATGCCGGCCGCGAGCCGTGCCACGGTCGAACCGGCGTCGAGGATCAGCGTGCCCTCGCTGGGCAGTTCCGCGACGGCGGCCTTCGCGAGGCGGTCCTTCTCGTCGGCCGCGGTGCTCTCGCGTTCGGCGAGGTCCGGTTCGAAGTCGAGACGCCCCGCCGGTATGGCACCGCCGTGCACGCGGCGGAGCAGGCCTGCGCGGTCGAGGGCCTTGAGGTCCCGGCGGATCGTCTCCGCCGTCACCTGGAACTCCTCGGCCAGCGACACGACGTCGACCCGGCCGCCGTCACGGGCGAGCCGGAGGATCTCCTGCTGCCGCTCCGGTGCGTACATGTCCGTTCGCCTCCGACTGAGTGCCTGACCGTGTCCGATCAATGCCCGAACTTGTGGTTTCACTCGGAGGCTACGCCCGGATTTCCGGAAAGTAAACGGGTTCGGACACGACTCGGACGTAAACGGGCAGTCAGCCGTGCCGCAGGGTTTTGATCTTCTGCTGGGCGGCGATGATGGCGCGGGCCAGCTGGTGGCGGGCGTCCTCCTGCCGCATGGCCCTGACGAGCTGGGTACGGTGCTCCGAGAGGGGCACCTTCACGGCCGGCCCCTGCTCGGGCAGGGCGGTGGCGATGTATTCGGCGGCCCGCTCGACGACCCGCGTCAGTTCGGGGCGGACGGCTTCCGTGTGGTCGGCGATTCCCTTGATCATGTTGCTGACCTGGCAGACGTCCTCGAAGTCGGCCGCGCGACAGGGCTTCTGTTCGAGGCGGCACTGCGCCTTGTAGAGGTCGGCGAGCCACTCGGTGGGCTTGTCGAGTTCGCTGTTCGTCTCGTCCTTGCTGCGCATCTTCCGCATCCAGGCGAAGACCTGCTTGTGGTGCACCAGGGTGTACGTGGCGAGGACGCCCGTGACGAGGCAGGAGACGGCGGTCAGCGCCAGGGATCCGGCGCTGGTGCCGATCGCCAGCGTGGTGGTGCTGGTCATCATGCTGTGCTCAGCTCCCGGCGGCGAAGTGACGCAGCGCGTCGACGTCGTGGACGATGAACTGCCGGTACCGGGCCTCGATGACGCCGTGGTAGCGCAGGGTCCGGAGCGCGTTCTCCGTGGTGGAGACGGCGAGTTGGAGGGCGGCGGCGATGTCCTTCTGGCCCGGCCCGGTGATGGTGGCGCACCCCGTGCCGGGGCCGGGGGAGCCCGCGGTGTCGGCGAGATGCGCCAGGAGCCTGCTGGTGCGCTCCAGGGGCGGCCGGGTGGCCAGGGTGTAGACGAGCTCGTCGCTGCGGCTGCGGTCTTCGAGGCTGCGCAGGAGGGCGAGCTGGATCTCGGGGTGCCGGCCCAGCAGGACGTTGAAGTGGCGCGCCCGGCAGGGGATCGCCACGGTCCTGGTCAGGCACCTGGTGCGGACGGCGGAGCCCGGGGTGATGAGCTTGGCCTCGCCGACCAGTTGGCCGCCGCCCCGGAACCGCGTGACGCTGGGGACGCCCTCCCGGTCCCCCAGCGGGAACCGGTCCTGGCGCACGACGCCGTCCCAGATGATGTACACGTTGCGGTCGTCCTGCCCCATCGGCAGGTGCTCGTCCCGGTCGAAGCTGCGGCTGCGCAGTCCGGCCCGCAGCAGAGCGCTCAAGCCCTCGGCCGACAGGCGCTGCAGGAAGCTTCCCTCGGGCTTGTTCTCGTGGTCCAGCAGGAGGTCGGTCGGCCGGGCGGTGTCGACGGTCACGGGCATGCCCGCTCCCCCGCTCCGGCGCTCACGGTGGCGCGCGTCCCGGCGTACGCGCCCTGAGGCGCGCGATGGTGACTACGTGTCACGGGCAAGGTGCCGCGAGGTCCGCGGCACGACGGCGGAACGGGGCCGTCGTGGTGGGCGGTGCGCATTGACTCTGGATCCCCTGTTCTGATGACGCTCTGAAACCCCGCTGATCAGCGGGGTTCCGGGGTGGTGGGTCCTGCTCTCTCCGGGAGGTGCGACAGCGCCCGGGTGGTGAGGCCGGGCGAGTGGAGACGGTTGAGCGAGATAAAGCTACCCCTCGCCGCGAGTGAAGAGCCAGTCGCGTTTTCGAAGGTACCGCGACGAATAGCGATCATGGTGCGAACCCCCTCGCGCCGGGGTTTTGTTACAGAAGATCACGCACAATCCGGGCGAGAAATACCTCAGCCATTTACCCAATTGCCGATCGCGGTTATCCACGTGCCCCGACAGAGGGCAGACGGGACTCTTCTCGATGAGCGACATATGACGGCCGCATAAACCCTCGGCAAAGACGAGAGGCCCCGGGGCACCACCCCCAGGACCTCCCGGAAAGGTCCGGACCCACCAGGGATCAGACCGCTGCCCAGTAAACACCACGGATGCCCTTTGGGTCACTCCCCATCAGGCATCAGGAAGACGTCATCGCCCGGCGGCCAGCCGAAACCGGGCCCCGGCGATCTGTCACGGACAGCACACCGACCCGTACGCGCCGTCGGGACACCTCACCGGGCCGCACGTTTTACCCCCTTTGCCTGCACAGGGGCGAGACGCTCCCGTCCCTCCCCGGGCAATGACAGCGTTATCAATTGACGGTCATCGATCAAGACTCAACAGATTCGGCCAACGCCTCCCCGCCCGACCGGCGACCGCACCGCCCGCGGACAGGGTCGGCGAGACCGCCGGAGCGGACCGCTCCGGCTCGTCGAATTAGCCCGCCACCACGTCAGCAATTTCTTTTCGAGAGGTAATCCGAGTCGACAGAAAATACGGCGTTTCCGGGCGGGGAGCGGAATCACGCACGGGAATCCGGAGTTCGCCGCCGCACATCATCAAATGTCGACTAAGGCACAAGGGCACTGTCATCCGGCCCCACCTGGGTGCCGTCGCCACAGCCTGTCGACCCACCCGTCCGCCACGACCTTATGCACTGTCAGTTTCGTTGCGGAGCAGGCGAGTTGAGCGCACGATCCGCACAACTCCGGAGTGTTCCATGCACAAGTGAGCATTCCGGTACGTGGTGGGGCGTTCGGCACGGAGTGCGCTGTCGGTTCCGCCCCGGCGTACGCCCCCTGTGACCACCGGCGTACGCCATCGTCCGACCGGGTACGCCGAGCGCCCCGCCCCGGTACCGACTCGGGGCGGGGCGGAGCGCTGTCGCGCGTCGATGGAGAACGTGCCGGTGGACAACGTGTCCGTGGACAAAGTACCGATGGACAACGTCAGGTCATCCGGCCGTCCGCCCCGTCCGCTCGGCGTCCGCCTTGCCGGCCCCCCGCCCCGGCAACGCGAACATCAGCAGGAAGATCAGCCCCATCACCGCGGCCACCCATCCCAGCGCTCCCTGGAACGCGTCCACGAACGCCGGGCCCACCCGGTCCGGCGTCAGGTGGTCGTCCATCGTGCCGAAGAAGACCACCGAGACCAGGCCGAGCCCCAGCGCATTGCCCATCTGCTGAACGGTGTTGATGAGCCCGGACGCCGAACCGGCGTGCTCCCGCGGCACCTCGGACAGGATCGTGTCGGTCAGCGGGGCGAAGATCAGGCCCATGCCCGCACCCATCACGACGAGCGGGAGCGCCATCTGCCAGGAGGCGATGCCCAGTCCGTAGCGCTCGGACTCCCAGAGGTAGAGCAGCACGCCCGCGGCCATCACCAGCGCACCGGCCTGCAGGACATTGCGTCCGCCGACCCGCGGCACGAGCTTCTGGACGGACATCCCGGCCGCCACCGACACGGCGATCGAGAACGGCACTCCGGTCAGCCCCGCCCGCAGCGGGCTCCAGCCGAGCCCGACCTGCATGTACAGCGTCCAGACGAGGAAGAAGATGCCGAGTCCGACGCCGAAGACGGTCTGCACGGCGATGCCGGCCGCGAAGCTCTTCACCTTGAACAGGGAGAGTTCGACGAGCGGCGAGCCGTCCCGTGCCGCCTTCTTCTTCTCGTACGCCACCAGTCCCCAGAAGACGCCGATCGAGCCGGACATCGACACGAACCCCCAGGCGGGCCAGCCCAGTTCCTCGCCGCGGGTGAGCGGGTAGAGCAGCATCAGCAGGCCGAGGACGACCAGGGCGACGCCCACCAGGTCCAGCTTCAGCGCGCGCGGGGCCTTCGACTCGGTGATGAAGCGGCTGCCGAGGATCAGGCCCGCGATGCCGACGGGCAGGTTGATGAGGAAGATCGGGCGCCATTCGAGGCCGAAGAGGTTCCACTCCGTCAGCAGGGCGCCGAGCAGCGGGCCCGAGACCGCGCCGAGGCCGACGATCGCGCCGAACAGGCCGAACACCTTGCCGCGTTCGTGCGCCGGGAAGGTCGCGTGCACGATCGACAGCACCTGCGGCACCATCAGCGCCGCCATCCCGCCCTGCAGGATCCGCGAGGCGACCAGCATCTCCGGGTTCGCCGCGAAGCCGCACAGCGCGGAGGCGAGTGTGAAGCCGCCGATGCCGATGAGGAACAGCCGCTTGCGGCCGTGGATGTCACCGAGCCGGCCGCCCGTGATCAGGCCCGCGGCGAAGGCGAGCGCGTAACCGGCGGTGATCCACTGGATCTGGCTGAAGGACGCGCCCGCGTCCCGCTGGATCGACGGGATCGCGACATTGACGATCGTGACGTCGACGAGGTCCATGAAGGCCGCGGTCATCACGATGGCGAGCGCGAACCAGCGCCGCCGGTCGCCCGGGGCGGGCTGCACGCTGTCGTCCGGTACCGCCGTCACCGCCGGCTGGACGCTGAGAGGTGTGGTCTCCGTTGAGGTCATGAGACGAACCTAGAAGGCCACTAGGTCAGATCGTGTCCTAGTTCTACGGCATCCTCGAACTCATGACGACGGACACCCCGGCCCGGCTCCTGCAACTCCTCTCCCTCCTCCAGACGCCCCGCGAGTGGCCCGGCGGCGAGCTCGCCGACCGGCTCGGCGTCTCGCGCCGCACGATCCGCCGCGACATCGACCGGCTGCGCGAACTGGGCTACCCGGTCGAGGCCTCCCTGGGCTCCGACGGCGGCTACCGGCTCGTGGCGGGCAAGGCGATGCCCCCGCTCGTCCTCGACGACGAGGAGGCGGTGGCCATCGCCGTCGGCCTGCGCGCGGGCGCCGGACACGCCCTGGAGGGCGTCGACGAGGCCTCCGTACGCGCCCTCGCGAAGCTGGAACAGGTGCTGCCCTCCCGGCTGCGTCACCGCGTCTCCACCCTCCAGGCGGCGACCACCCCGCTGACCAGCGGCGACGGCGCGAGCATCGCGCCCGAGACGCTGACCGTGATGGCCTCGACGGTGGCCGGGCACGAGCGCCTGCGGTTCGCCTACCGCGCGGCCGACGGCACCGAGTCGCGCCGCCTCACCGAGCCCTACCGCCTGGTCTCGACCGGCCGACGCTGGTACCTCGTCGCCTACGACCTCGACCGCGCCGGCTGGCGCACCTTCCGCGTCGACCGCGTCGCCGACCCCTTCGCGACCGGCGCGCGCTTCGCCCCGCGGGAGCTGCCGACCGGCAGCGCGGCGGAGTACCTGCGGCGCTCGATGCAGCGACAGCACGAGTCGTACGACTTCGAGGTCACGTTCGCCGCCCCCGCGGAGTCCGTGGCGGCGCACCTCCCGAGCTGGCTGGGCACCCCCGAACCCCTCACCGCCGACAGCTGCCGCCTGCGCGCGGCGGTCGGCGACAAGAAGGAGTGGCTGGCGGTCCGGCTCGCCCTGCTGGGTTTCGAGTTCACGGTCCAGGAACCGGCGGAACTGGTGGAGTGTGTACGGGAGTTGGCCGGCCGGCTGGCTCGGGCGGCGGGCGGCTGAGGACGCCGGCGGCAGCCGAGCCACGATCCCTCCACCGCCGACCTACCCGCCGGACTACCCTCTCGCCACGTCCCCCCACGGAAAGTCCCGCAGCGCCTCCAGGTTCCGCAGCGCCATCGCGGCCGGCCCCTTCGGCCCCGACGCGGGTGCCTCGCCGGCGGCCCAGCCCTCGACGGCGACCCGTACGGCGGCGCTGGCCACGGCGGCCGCGAAGCGCAGGCCGGGAGACTGGGCGGGGCCGCTGCCAACGTTGTCGGCACCCCGTACCGGATGCCCGTCAGCACCTTGTCCCGGATCCCGGCCGTCAGGACCCCGTACCGGAGACTTCCCCAGCCGCCCCGCCAGTACCTCGCCCAGCCTGCCCTCCGCGTCGTGCGAGACCTCGGCCCACACCTTGTGCAGGGCGGGGCTCGTGTCGGTGAGGCGGATGAGGGTGCGGACCAGTTCCCAGGAGGCGGCGGAGACGCCGACGCCCGGGGTCAGGGTGTGGCGTACCGCGTGTTCCAGTGCCTCGGGCACGGAGAGGTCGGCGGGGGCCGCGCGCAGCGCCTCGCCCCAGCGCTCGGCGCCCGCCGCGTAGAGCGGGGCGACGGCTTCTTCCTTGGAGGCGAAGTAGCGGTAGAAGGTGCGCGGCGCGATACCGGCGGCCTGGGCGATGTCCTCGGCCCGGGTGGCGCGCAGTCCGTGGCGTACGAACAGTCCGGCCGCGGCCCGCGCGATCTCCATCCGGGTCGCGGCCTTGCGCCGTTCGGTCAGCGAGGACGCGCGGGACTGCTGTGCGGGGGTGGAGCTGCTCACACCGGCAGGCTATGCCCATGTGGCACAATCTGCCATTCGGCGGGCCACCCCGGGGTTCAGGTTCGGGGTGCCCCGCCGTCCACTCTGCCCTGCCCGGCCGCGGTCCACAAAAGCGGACGGCGGTGTGGGCGGCAGCGGCGGCGGCAAAAAAGAGCCGGGCTCCGGCGCCCGGGGGGAGGGCGCCGAAGCCCGGCTCAGGGAAGGTCCCGGCGCCGGGGGGGAGTGCGTCGGGACGTGGTCCAAGGGGGTCGAGGGGACGGTGTCCCCTGACCCGAACTCCTGGGCCCTGAAGTCTTGTTCCCGGGGCCCGGATACTTGAAGCGGTGGAACACGGCCATGTTTGCGCCGGTGTTCCGCCACCCGGCGTACGCGGTGGAGGCTGTCGTACGCCACTGGCATCTGCCGAGTGACGCACGCTCCCCCGCGCCGCTTACGCGGCCGCTTCGAAGCCCGTGTCGCGGGCCAGCTTCTTCAGTTCCAGCAGTGCGTGCTTCTCGATCTGACGGATGCGCTCGCGCGTCAGGCCGTGTTCCTTGCCGACCTCGGTCAGGGTCCGCTCTCGGCCGTCGTCGATGCCGTAGCGCATCTTGATGATGGAGGCCGTGCGCGGGTCGAGGCGGCCGATCAGGTCGTCCAGCTCCTCGCTGCGCAGCAGGGTCAGGACGGACTGCTCGGGGGAGACCGCGGAGGTGTCCTCCAGCAGGTCGCCGAACTGGGTCTCGCCCTCGTCGTCCACCGCCATGTTCAGCGAGACCGGGTCGCGGGCCCAGTCCAGGACGTCGATGACGCGCTCCGGGGTGGATGCCAGCTCGGCGGCGATCTCGGTGGGCTCCGGGTCGCGGCCGTGCTCGCGGTTGAACTCGCGCTGGACGCGGCGGATCCGGCCGAGCTCCTCCACCAGGTGGACGGGGAGCCGGATGGTGCGGGACTGGTCGGCGATCGAGCGGGTGATCGCCTGGCGGATCCACCAGGTCGCGTACGTCGAGAACTTGAAGCCCTTGCGGTAGTCGAACTTCTCGACCGCGCGCACCAGGCCCGCGTTGCCCTCCTGGATCAGGTCCAGCAGGGGCAGGCCGCTGCGCGGGTAGCGCCGGGCCACGGCCACGACCAGGCGGAGGTTGGAGCGGATGAAGACGTCCTTGGCCCGCTCTCCCTCGTCGACCAGGGCCTGCAGCTCCTCGCGGCTGGCCTCGGCGTGCGAATCCTCGTATCCCTCGAGAACCTGTCGCGCGAACACACCCGCCTCGATGATCTGAGACAGCTCGACCTCCTTGGCGGCGTCGAGCAGCGGTGTGCGCGCGATCTCGTCGAGGTACATGCCGACCAGGTCACGGTCGGCGATCTCGCCGGCGTGGGCGCGAACACTGCTTGCCCTGTCGGCCGTCTCGCCAGAGGCGGACTTACGACGGGCGACGGCACGGGTTGCCATGCGAGCTCCCTTGCGATGGTGGCTGGCGGGTGGTCTGTCGGACACCGGGCACTCACCGTCGAGTGCCTCTCAGCACCTTTCTCGGGTGCCCTGCATCCGAAGGAAACAACGACTGGAATCCGGACAGAATTCCCAACCTGCCCCCCGATTTTTCTGATCATGCAGTACCCTGTGCCGCCACGGAGGTGGTCCGGTGTCGTCGGAACGTACAGAGGTGCAGGTCAGGGCGGGAGTCGAGGGAGATCTCGAAGCCCTCACCGACATCTACAACCACTACGTTCGTGAGACGCCCATCACATTCGATACCGCTGTCTTCGCTCCGGAAGAGCGCCGCCCTTGGTTGCTCTCCCATCCTGAAGACGGCCCGCACCGGCTGAAGGTTGCCGAAGATGCGGACACACAGGAGATTCTGGGCTACGCCACATCCGGCCCTTACCGTGCGAAGCCCGCCTACTCGACCTCGGTGGAGGTCACGGTCTACGTCGCCCCGCACGCGGGCCGCCGCGGCATCGGCACGCTGCTCTACAAGGCCCTCTTCGAGTCCCTGGCGGACGAGGACCTGCACCGCGCCTACGCGGGCATCGCACAGCCCAACGAAGCGTCCACGCGGCTGCATGAACGCTTCGGGTTCCGGTACGTCGGCACCTACCGGGAGGTGGGCCGCAAGTTCGGCCGCTACTGGGACGTCGCCTGGCACGAGAAGGACCTCTGAGCAGGTCCCGTCACCCGAACTGCACCGACCGCTTCGCCATCCCCATCCAGAACCCGTCGATCACCGACTTCTGCGCGTCCAGCTCGCCGGTCACCTCGGCCGCGCCCATGGTGACGAAGAGCGGGGCGAAGTGCTCGGTGCGCGGGTGGGCGTAGCGGCCGGCCGGGGCCTTGTGGAGGAAGTCGAGCAGTCCGTCCCAGTCCCGTGTCTCCAGCGCCCGCCGGCCCCAGTCGTCGAACTCGGAGGACCAGGTGGGCACTCCCCCGCCGGTGTGCCGCAGTGCGGCGAGGTTGTGGGTGAAGAAGCCGGAGCCGACGATCAGGACGCCCTCGTCGCGCAGCGGCGCGAGCCTGCGGCCGATCTCCATCAGCTTCACCGGGTCGAGGGTCGGCATGGAGACCTGGAGGACCGGGATGTCGGCGGCCGGGAACATCTCGACGAGCGGGACGTAGGCGCCATGGTCGAGGCCGCGGTCCGGGACGTCCTGCACGGGGATTCCGGGGGCGCGCAGCAACTTCCGTACGGACTCGGCGAGTTCGGGGGCGCCGGGGGCGTCGTAGCGGACCTGGTAGTAGTGCTCGGGGAAGCCCCAGAAGTCGTAGACGAGCGGGACCGGGTCGACCGCGCCGAGGGCGAGCGGGGCCTCCTCCCAGTGGGCGGAGACCATCAGGATCGCCTTGGGGCGGGGCAGGTCCGCGGACCAGGCGGCGAGTTCGCCGGGCCAGATCGGGTCGTCCGCGAGGGGCGGGGCGCCGTGGCTGAGGTAGAGGGCGGGCATGCGCTCCGGTGCGGCGGTGGACATGGCGGCGGCTCCTCCGGCGAAACAGTTGCTTCAAGTTGCTTGAACTCTAAAACTCTCTCCGTGGAACAGCGTACGCGCCACTTGTTTAATCTTCAAGAAGAGTTTCGTACAGTGGAGGACATGAACTCGGAAGAACCCCGCTGGCTGACCGCCGAGGAACAGCGTGTCTGGCGCGCCTACATGCAGGCGTCCACGCTCCTCGAAGACCATCTCGACCGTCAGCTCCAGCGGGACGCGGGCATGCCGCACATCTACTACGGGCTGCTCGTGGTGCTCGCCGAGGCGCCCGGGCGGCGGCTGCGGATGACCGAGCTGGCCCGGATGGCGAAGATCACCCGCTCCCGGCTCTCGCACGCGATCGCGCGGCTGGAGAAGAGCGACTGGGTGCGGCGCGAGGACTGCCCCTCGGACAAGCGGGGCCAGTTCGCGGTCCTGACGGACCAGGGTTTCGAGGTGCTCGGGCGCAACGCGCCGGGGCATGTGGCGGCCGTACGGCAGGCGGTGTTCGAGCGGCTCAGCCCGGAGCAGCAGAAGGCCCTCGGCGACATCATGGAGATCGTCGCCGAGGGCCTTCAGCCCAAGGAAGCGGGCGCGGACCTGCCCTGGCTGCGCTGAGCCGCTCGCTCAGCATGCCGGGCAGGTCCGCCGGGTTGTACGTGCGGGGCGTCCCCTTCCCCGCACGTACGGGTTTTCCGAAGGGGTACCTGGGTGGCCGCCGTCAGTGGGCGATCACCGGTACCGCCAGCTCGTCCTCCACCGCGTCACCGGTGGCGACCGGGCCGCCGCCCTGCTTGCCGGCGGTGACCAGGACCGAGACGATCGCCGCGGCGGCGACCAGCATGCCGACCGCGAACCAGATGGCGTTGGTGTAGCCGTGCACCTGGCCCTGCAGCGCGACGAGCTGCTGCTGGGTCTTGGAGGTGCCCGCCGAGGCGATGTGGTCCTTGATGTACGCGGTCGTCGCGGACGCGGCGATCGTGTTCAGCAGGGCCGTACCGATGGCGCCGCCCACCTGCTGCGAGGTGTTGACCATCGCGGAGGCGACACCCGCGTCCCGGGGCTCGACACCCAGGGTGGCCAGGGACATGGCGGGGTCGACGCGCAGGGACACCGAGCCCGGCGCGGCCGGGTGCTTCAGCGTCAGATGCGTACCGCCGACGGCCTTGGCGGACTGCCAGGTGGCGCCGTCGTCGTAGGAGACCTGGAACGCGAGCTTCGCGGGCTTCTGCCCGGCCGCCGCGCCTCTGATGCTGAACGGCACCTTGAAGGTCGTACCCGCCTTGGCCGTGCTGGCCAGGGTCAGCTTCGGGGAGAAGGTGACCGTCGACAGCGGCAGCGTGGCGAAGTCGCCGTCGGGGGTCGTGGCCGAGCGGAAGGTCCACTCCGCCTGGACGCGCGTGCTGACCGGATACACGGCAGGATCACGGGAGTTGTCCACGCTCAGCTTGTACGCGGCGTCCCCGGCGGGGACCGTGTACTCGGTGAGGCTCTCGGTCGGCGGGATGCCGTAGTCGTCGGCGATCTCCCGGCCGTCCACCGTGAGCGAGGTCTTCACCGACGTGGAGTCGGCATCGCCCCAGTGCCCGGAGCCGTCGCCGAACATCGGCACATAGGCCCTGATGGTGTTGCCCATCCGGGCGAGACCCGGGAAGCCGGTGGCCGGTCCGGGCTCCGCGGAGCCGTTCAGGACCGGGCCGAACACGCCCACGTTGAAGCGCTCCTGATAGGTGTGACCGGCCTTCCAGCGCTGCGGCATCCGCATCAGGAAGTTCTCGAAGACCGAGTCCCGGCCCTCGCCGGAGACCGACCACATACGGCCCGACCACTGCACGCCGTTGTCGAGGATGTACTCGGTGGTCCGCAGCGGCAGATCCCCGCGCAAGTCGGTGTAGCTGCGCACCAGTTCACCGTCGGGCCCGTGCGGAGACACCTCGACCTGGGCGCGCCGGCCCTCGACCGGCTCGCCCGCCTCGAAGTCGACCTTGGCCAGCTGCTTCTGCGTCACCGTGGTGGTGAACCCGTCCAGGTCGCTGCCGCGGTTCCAGCCCAGGTGGTACGAGACCGGCCGGCCCTCCGCGTCCAGCCGCGACCAGGTGCCGGCGAACAGGGCGTACAGCCCGTCGACGGCCTCCCCGGTACCGAGCTGCCCGAACCGCGCGCCCTGGAAGGTCGGCATCAGGTACTGGAGGAAGCCGTCGTTCAGCTCCGCGCCCCGCTGGAAGCCGATCGCGGCCGTCGCGTCGGTGGACTCGGCCGCCGGGTCCGGCAGGGTGACGTCCACCGGCTTCGCCTGCCGGGCGTCGACGGTGATGGTCCTGTCGCCATCGAGCCGGAACTTGGGCTGCACCAGGATGGCGTGCGCGCCGGACGAGATGCTCGGATGGATCACCCCGCTGAGGATGTAGTCGCCCTTGGGCAGCCGGACCGTCAGCTCCCCGTCCTGCTCGTCGGCGTACTCGGCGTAGAAGTCCTTGGCGAAGCCCATCACCGAGGTGACGGCGTCACCGGTCGGCTCGCCGTTCTCGTCGATGTGCTTGAGCGTCAGGCTGTACGACTCCACCTCGCGCTCGGCGCCGACAGCGGTCCGCACCTGGACCTTGCCGTCGGCGGAGGTCGCCGAGACCGAGCCGCCGAAGCTGCCGTCGGCACTGCCCGCGCTGGTGTCCGCGGTGACCTCGGCGCTCGCCTCGCCGCCCGCAGGGACGGTGATCGTCCGGGGCGAGACGGTGAACATGCCCTCGGCGGCGGGCTTGCCGTCCACCGCGTAGGCGTCGACGGAGAGGTCCAGGGTGACCGGCTCCGTACCGAGGTTCTGGTACGTGAGCTGCTTGGTGACCGGCTTGTCGTCGGTGTGCGGCCACTGCTGCTCGCCGAAGCCGATCGACTGCTGCTCGGATACGACGCTCTGGTCCAGCGCCCGCACCAGATCGGTGCGCCCGGTGCCCTGCTGGAAGGAGCTGTACGCGCCCGGCTTCGCGGAGGCGGTGAGGACCTGCTTGATGCGCTCGCCGGTCCAGTCCGGGTGCTGCTGGGCGAGGAGGGCGGCGGCGCCCGCGACGTGCGGGGTCGCCATCGACGTACCGTCGAGCGTGAGGTAGCCCGGGGTGTCGGAGGGGAACTCGCCCTCCAGGAAGCTGCCCGCGGCCGCGGCGGCCGTGATGGCGACGCCGGGCGCGGTCAGGTCGGGCTTGACCCCGCCGTCCCCGACGCGCGGGCCGCGGCTGGAGAACGAGGCGAGTTGGTCCGACTTGTCGACCGCGCCGACGGTCAGCGCCGCGTCGGCGCTGCCGGGTGAACCGACGGTCTTCTCGCCGAACTCGCCCTCGTTTCCTGCCGCGATGACGAACAGCGTGTCGGACTCGGCGGAGAGCCGGTTGACGGTCTCCTCCATCGGGTCGATGCCGGGCGTGTCCTCGCCGCCGAGGCTGAGGTTGGCGACATCGGCGCCCTGCGCCACCGCCCACTCCATGCCGGCGATGATCCCGGAGTCGTAGCCGGAGCCGCTGTCGTCGAGGACCTTGCCGTTGATGAGCTGCGCGCCCGGGGCGACGCCCTTGTACTTGCCGCCGGACTTGGCGCCGGTGCCGGCCGTGATCGACGCGACGTGCGTGCCGTGGCCGAACTTGTCGCCGGTGCTCCCGGAGTCGGAGAAGTCCTGTGCCGCGACCACCTTGCCCGCGAGATCGGGGTGGCTGGTGTCGATGCCGGTGTCCAGGACGGCGATCTTCGTCCCGGTGCCGTCGTAACCGGCGGCCCAGGCGGTCGGCGCGCCGATCTGCGGGACGCTCTTGTCGAGGCTCGCCTTGCGCTTGCCGTCCAGCCAGACCTTCTCCACCGCCGTCGAGTCGGTGAACTCCGTCGTGCCGCTGTCGCCGGCGGTGTCGGTCACGGCGTTCCAGAAGTCGCCGGCCCGCTTCTTGACCGGCCGGATCACCTTGCCGTTGACGACGGGCAACGCCCGGCCCATCCGGGCGCCGGCTCCGGTGAACGGGCTCATCGAGGGCACCTTCTTGCCCTTGAACGTGACGATCAGCGGTACGTCGGTGCGGCGCGCGTCGTCGTACCCGTCCGCCACCAGCTGGGTCACGTCGAACAGCCGGACGTCCAGCTTGCCCTGCGCGATCAGCAACTCCGCGTCGGAGGGCACCACTTGGGTGTGCTCGCCAACGGTGCGGATCGAGAACGTGCCCCGCTCCCGGCCCTTCGCCCGCTCGACGCCGGCGACCTTTCCGGCGGCGTCCAGCAGGACCCGGTCACCGGTGACCAGCGTGACGGTCTTGACGGCGGCGGCAGTTCGCGCCGCGCTCGTCTTGATGGACCCGGCTCCGGTCCCCGCTCCGGACGCCGTACCGGCGGGCAGCCCGGCCAGCACCAGGGCCGAGGCGGCGACCCCGGCCGCGGCGACGGCATGTCTGTGCTTCACACGTAACTCCACTTGTGCTCCTGGAAGTTGGGAACAATCGAAGGAAGTGATCGATGGTCAGGGGACGGCCGGGCCGGTGATGTACCGGCCGTCGGCGGTGTAGGGCCAGACGTTGGGCTCGCAGCCGTGCATGCCCTTGATCTGCTGCATCATCGCGGGGGCCGGTCCGCCCTTCGCGGGGCAGGTGACATGGCCGTGGCCGAGGAAATGGCCCACCTCGTGGTTGATGATGAGCGCCCGGTAGGACGTGACGTCCTTGGCGTAGACGGGAGTTGCCTCTTCCCAGCGCTTGAGGTTGACCATGACGTTGTGGGCGACGCTGCAGTTGACCTCGCCGCCGGTCTCAAGGCCGTACTGCCCGCAGACCTTGTCCACGGTCCCGGGAGTGGCGACCTTGACCACGAAGTCGGTCGAGCCGGTGGAGACCCGCTGGAAGCCCGAGTGTCCGTCGGCCGTCCAGCCGCGCGGGTCGGCCAGGATGCGCTCGACCTGCTCGGCGATGTCCTCGGCGGACAGGTCGATGCCGTTCTCCACCTCGACCTTGTAGCGCAGGGCCCTGCCCTTCCCGACGCGCTCGCTGCCGCCGGGTGCGGTGACGAACGTGCCGGGCCCGTTGCCGGGGATGTCCGGGCCGGAAGAACTCGGCGTCCCCTCGGCCTTCCCGGTGGCGGTCGCTGTCGGTCTTTTCGGCTTCGGCGGCTCGGAGGTGGGCCGCACCGACGGACTGCGCTCGGCACCCGCGCCCGAACCGGCCGCCGTCGGCGACCGTTTCGCGTTCGAGTCGGCCGGCAGCCACGCCACCACCGCACACCCGACGACACCCAGAGCGGCCAACGCGGCCAGTCCCCCCGTCAGTTGTCTCCGCCCGGTCCGCGTGGCGGCGTGGGTGGATCCCTTCCGACGACGGCTGGGGGGCTTCTCCTTGTGCGCTCTCACGATCGTTTACGGTGCGACCGCAATGTGATCGGATCTGGCTCGGAAGATAACGAGACGATAACGCCCGCCTTGGTCATCTCCCTGTGGATACTGTGCGCATGTCACGAGTACTGCTGATCGAGGACGACCGCGCCGTGCGCGAGGGCGTCGACCTGGCCCTGCGCCGACAGGGCCACGACGTCGCCGCCACCGCGACCGGGGAAGAGGGCATGGACCGGTTAAGGAGCTTCCGGCCGGACATCGTGGTCCTCGATCTGATGCTCCCCGGCATGACCGGCCTTGAGGTGTGCCGGGGCATACGCGCCGTCGACCAGACCCTGCCGATCATCATCGCCACCGCGCGGGGTGACGAAGTGGACATCGTTGTCGGTCTGGAGGCGGGCGCCGACGACTACGTGGTGAAGCCGGTGCTGGCCCGGGTGTTGGACGCCCGCATACGTGCCGTCCTGCGCCGCGCGGGCGGAGCGCCGGCCGGGACGGGGCTGCCGAAGATCGACACCTACGGTGAACTCGCCGTGGACCGGGCCGGGTTGACCGTCACGCTGGGCGGTGCGCCGATCGCCCTCGCCCCCTCCGAGACACGCCTCCTGCTCACGCTCTCCGCCTCGCCGGGTCAAGTGTTCAGCAGGCAGCAGCTGTTGGAGGCGGTCTGGGAGCACGACTACCACGGGGACGCGCGGCTGGTGGACGCCTGCGTCAAGCGCCTGCGCACCAAGATGTCCGAGCCGCCCAAGGCACCGCGGTACATCCACACCGTGCGCGGCTTCGGCTACCGTTTCTCGGCGCCGTGAAGACGCGCAGGACGCGCCGCGCGCGACGACTGCGCGGTCTGCGCCCGCGCCTGGTGGTGGCCTTCGGGTTGGTCGCCACCGTCGCCGCCGCCACGACCGGCGCCCTGACCTTCCGGGAGGCCCGCACCGGAGTGCTCCAGCAGAGCCAGGACGCCACGATCAGACAACTGCGCACCCAGATCAACCAACGCGCCCCCGAACTCGGCTTCCCCCCGGACCAGTCGGCGCTCCAGCGCTTCGCCGCCGACGTGGCCGCCACGGAGGCGCCCGGCGACTGGCGCGTCCTGGCCATCTTCGGGACCCTGAGCGCCCCCTCTGTCGCCGGCGACTCCTTCCCCGAGCTGAGCTCCGACGTGCGCGAGGCCGTCGCCACCAGCCGGGCCACCGTCTTCCAACGGGTGCGCCAGAGCGGACGCACCTCGCTCGTCGTCGGCATGTCGGTCACCTTCGGCGCCCCCGACGGAGCCCAGACGGCATCCGGGGTCCGGGTGTTCCTGGTCGTGCCGCAGACCGAGGAACAGGCGTACGTGGACGCCCTGGTGACCTCCGTCGAGCGCGCGATGGTGCCTGCCCTGCTGCTCGCCGTCGTGCTCGCGCTGTTCGCCGCGCGGGGTGTGCTGCTGCCGGTGCGGGCGCTGCGGGACGCCACCCGCAGCATCGCCGAGGGGCGCCTGGACACCCGGCTCGCGGTCAACGGATCCGATGAACTCGCCGATCTCTCCCACACGTTCAACGAGACCGCCGCCGCCCTGGAGACGTCGGTGGCGGAGCTGCGCGGCATGGAGGCGCGGGCTCGGCGCTTCGCCGCGGACGTCTCGCACGAACTGCGCACCCCGCTCGCCGCGATGTCGGCGGTCACCGACGTCTTGGACGAGGACGCGGCCGGGCTGGACCCGGACACGGCCACCGCGGTCCGGCTGATCAGCGAGGAGACCGTCAAACTCGCCCGCCTGGTCGACGACTTGATGGAGATCTCCCGTTTCGACGCGGGCGCGGCGGAGCTGCACCTGGACGAGATCGACCTCGCCGAGTCGATCCGGCGCACCCTCGCCTCGCGCGGCTGGTCGGACTCCGTGGAGACGCGGCTGCCGCCGCCCGACGCGGTGCGCGGACGCGTCGACCCGCGCCGACTCGACGTGGTCGTCGCCAACCTGGTCGGCAACGCCCTGCGGCACGGCGCCCGTCCGGTGTGCGTGAGCCTGGAGGCGAGTGCTGCCCCCGCGGTCGGGCGCCTCGCCGTCATCGAGATACGGGACGGCGGCCCAGGCATCCCCGAGGACGTACTGCCGCACGTCTTCGAGCGGTTCTACAAGTCGGACACCGCCAGGACCCGCTCCGAGGGCAGCGGCCTCGGTCTGTCGATCACCGCAGAGAACGTGCGGATGCACGGCGGAACCGTCCGCGCGGCCAACCAACCGGCCGGCGGTGCCGTCTTCACGGTCGAACTCCCGTTGCGGCGGGACGAGTCGCCCGAGGAGAACCCGTCATGAAGGCCACACACCGGCTCCCGCTGCTGGTGGCACCGTCGCTGCTGGCCCTGTCCGCCTGCGGGATCCCCGCGACCGGAGTCGTGGAGGCCGGCGGTCCGGCGAGCGGGATCGCCTCGGTCACGTCGGTCTACTTCGTCCGGGACGGCGGCGCGCTCGTCGCGGTCCCGCGCACGACCGCCGAGCCCGGGGACGCCGGGACGGCCCTGGACCTGCTGCTGCTCGGCCCGACCGACCGGGAGCAGTCCCAGGGCCTGGCCAGCGACGTGCCCGGACTGCCGAGCGTCGCGCCGGTCCCGACGGCCAAGGCCGACGCGGTCGGCGGGGGACCCGACGAGACCTCCGAGGACGTGCCGACCGTGACCGTACGGGACGACACGCTCTCCATCGAACTCCCGCACGGCATGGGCAGGTTGACCGACCTCGCGATCCGCCAGCTGATCTGCACGGCCGCCGCCGCACACCGGGTCGCCACGCAGTCCGTGAACCCGGTGACGGTGGACGTGACCAGCGTCTACGGACAGGAGTTCAGGGGCTCCGACAAGGGTTGCCCCGAACCGTGAACTGGGCGCCCCGATCCGTGAACCCGATGCCGCGTTCCACGAACCCGGCGTCGCGTTCCACGAACCAGGTGTCGCGTTCCGTGAACCCGGCGCCGGGCCACCTCAGTCGGCCGCGTCCCCGAACGCCTTCAGGATCCGCTCCGCGGCCAGCGTCGCCGTCAACTTCCCCTCGCGCACCTGCTGTTCGAGTTCGGGAGCGAGTTCCCGCACCTTGGGGTCGGCGTGCAGACGGCCGAGGAGCGTGTCGCGGACCATCGTCCAGGTCCAGTCGACCTGCTGGTCCCGGCGCTTGGCGGCGAGCCGCCCACTGGACTCCAGGAGCGCGCGGTGCTGTTCGAGGCGTTCCCAGACGGTGTCCAGGCCGGTCTGCTCGCGGGCGCTGCAACTGAGCACGGGCGGCGCCCAGTACACGTCCTTGCCGTGCATCAGCCGCAGCGCGCCCGCCAGTTCACGCGCCGCAGCCTTGGCGTCCCGCTCGTGCGGACCGTCCGCCTTGTTGACGGCGATCACGTCGGCCAGCTCCAGCACGCCCTTCTTGATGCCCTGCAACTGGTCGCCGGTACGGGCCAGGGTGAGCAGCAGGAAGGAGTCGACCATGTTGGCGACGGCCGTCTCCGACTGGCCCACGCCGACCGTCTCCACCAGCACCACGTCGTAGCCCGCCGCCTCCATTACCACGATCGACTCGCGGGTGGCCTTGGCGACCCCGCCGAGCGTCCCGGCGGTGGGGGAGGGCCGTACGAAGGCGGCCGGATCCACGGCGAGGCGTTCCATGCGGGTCTTGTCGCCCAGGATCGAGCCGCCGGTACGGCTGGAGGACGGGTCGACGGCGAGCACCGCCACCCGATGGCCCAGCGCGGTCAGCATGGTGCCGAAGGCGTCGATGAACGTCGACTTGCCCACCCCGGGCACCCCACTGATCCCGATCCGCCGGGCCCGGCCACTGTGCGGGAGCAGTTCGGTCAACAGCGCCTGGGCCAGGGCCCGGTGGCGGGGGTGGGTGGACTCGACGAGCGTGATCGCACGGGCGATCAGCGCCCGCTTGCCGTCGAGGACACCCTTCGCGTACGTCTCCAGATCGATCGCTGCCATGCGGCGCTACAGATCGTGGCCGAGGTCGGTCGCCAGCCGTTTCACCAGGTCGTAGGCCGCGTCCGGGATCACCGTGCCGGGCGGGAAGACGGCCGCCGCGCCCATCTCCAGGAGCGTGGGCACGTCCTGCGGCGGGATCACACCGCCGACCACGATCATGATGTCCTCCCGGCCCTCCTCGGCGAGCGATTCCTTCAACGCCGGTACGAGGGTGAGGTGTCCGGCGGCCAGCGAGGACACCCCGACGATATGCACGTCCGCCTCGACGGCCTGCCGGGCCACCTCGCCCGGGGTCTGGAACAGCGGGCCGACGTCGACGTCGAAGCCGAGGTCGGCGAAGGCGGTGGCGATCACCTTCTGGCCCCGGTCGTGGCCGTCCTGGCCCATCTTGGCGACCAGGATGCGCGGCCGGCGCCCCTCGGCCTCCTCGAATTCGGTCACGAGGGTGCGGGTGCGGTCCACGGAGGGGGACTCGCCTGCTTCGTTGCGGTACACGCCGGAGATCGTACGGATCTGGCTGGCGTGCCGTCCGTACACCTTCTCCAGCGCGTCGGAGATCTCGCCGACCGTCGCCTTCGCGCGGGCCGCGTTCACGGCCAGCTCCAGCAGGTTGCCCTCGCCGCCGGCCGCCCGGGTCAGCGCGTCGAGCGCGTCCTGGCAGGCCCGCTCGTCCCGCTCCGCGCGCAGCCGCCGCAGCTTCTCGATCTGCTGGGTGCGCACGGAGGAGTTGTCGACCTTGAGGACGTCGATCTCCTCGTCGGTCTCCACCCGGTACTTGTTCACGCCGATGACCGGCTGACGGCCGGAGTCGATGCGGGCCTGGGTGCGGGCCGCCGCCTCCTCGATGCGCAGCTTGGGGATGCCCGCGTCGATGGCCTTGGCCATCCCGCCCGCCGCCTCGACCTCCTCGATGTGCTGCCAGGCCCGCCGCGCGAGGTCGTACGTCAGCCGCTCCACGTACGCGCTGCCGCCCCACGGGTCGATCACCCGGGTCGTGCCGGACTCCTGCTGGAGCAGCAGCTGGGTGTTGCGGGCGATGCGGGCGGAGAAGTCGGTGGGCAACGCGAGGGCCTCGTCGAGGGCGTTGGTGTGCAGTGACTGGGTGTGGCCCTGTGTCGCCGCCATCGCCTCCACGCAGGTACGCGTGACGTTGTTGAAGACGTCCTGCGCGGTCAGCGACCAGCCCGAGGTCTGTGAATGGGTGCGCAGGGAGAGGGACTTGGCGTTCTGCGGGTCGAACTGCTTGACCAGCTTGGCCCACAGCAGGCGCGCCGCGCGCAGCTTGGCGACTTCCATGAAGAAGTTCATGCCGATCGCCCAGAAGAAGGAGAGCCGGGGCGCGAACGCGTCCACGTCCATCCCCGCGTCCCGCCCCGCCCGGATGTACTCCACGCCGTCCGCGAGGGTGTACGCCAGCTCCAAGTCGGCCGTCGCGCCCGCCTCTTGGATGTGGTAGCCGGAGATGGAGATGGAGTTGTAGCGGGGCATCCGCTGCGAGGTGAAGGCGAAGATGTCGGAGATGATCCGCATCGACGGCTTCGGCGGATAGATGTAGGTGTTGCGGACCATGAACTCCTTGAGGATGTCGTTCTGGATGGTCCCGGCCAACTTCTCGGGCGGCACGCCCTGTTCCTCGGCGGCCACGATGTACAGCGCCAACACCGGCAGCACGGCGCCGTTCATCGTCATCGACACCGTCATCTTGTCCAACGGGATGCCGTCGAAGAGCTGCCGCATGTCGTAGATCGAGTCGATCGCCACGCCCGCCATGCCGACGTCACCGGTCACGCGCGGGTGGTCGCTGTCGTAACCCCGGTGCGTGGGCAAGTCGAAGGCGACCGACAGGCCCTTCTGGCCGGCCGCGAGATTGCGCCGGTAGAAGGCGTTGGACTCCTCGGCGGTGGAGAAGCCCGCGTACTGGCGGATCGTCCAGGGCTGGTTGACGTACATCGTCGGGTACGGGCCGCGCAGATACGGCGCGATGCCCGGGTACGTGTCCAGGAAGTCCAGGCCCTCCAGGTCACGGCCGGTGTAGAGCGGCTTGACCGCGATGCCCTCCGGGGTCTCCCAGAGCAGGTCGGAGCCGTCGGCGGCGCGCTTCACGGACGTACGCCACTCGTCGGTGCCCCCGTCGGTGTGCGGGGTCCCCAGGTCGATCCCGGTGAAGTCGGGGATTCCCATCACGACACTCCCATGCGGTCGAGGGTGGCGGAGAGCACGGCCACGGCGTCGCAGCCCGCGAAGACGTAGGCGTCCACGTCGGTGTACTGCCCCGGACGGCCGGCCAGGAACACGTGCCCGGCGCCCGCGGCCCGTAGTGCCGAGGCGGTCGGCTCGGCCTGCTCCTCGTAGAGCGCGTCGCTGGAGCACAGACAGGCTTCGGTGGCGCCGCTCTCCTCGAAGGTACCTCCGGTGACCGGCTCGATGCCGCCGGCCTGGAAGAGGTTCGAGGCGAAGGTCGAGCGTGCGGTGTGCGCGGCGGCGGGGCCGATCGTGGCCAGGAAGATCCGGGGCCGGGAGCCGGTGGCGGCGAGGTGCGCGTCGGAGCGGGCGCGCAGTGCCTCGTACGCCTCGTCCCGGCGGACCCGGGGCAGTCCGCCGGACGGTGGCTCGGGTGCGGGGGCGCGCTGTACGGGTTTCTCGCCGAGGTTCGGGAACTCACTTACGCCGGTGATGGGTTCACGGCGTTTGGCGAGCTTGGCGCTGCGTACCGCCCAAGTCTCCGCGAGGTCCTCGGCGAGCCGTCCGGAGCGCAACGCGGCCGCCTGGCCGCCGAGTTGCTCGATGTGCTGGAAGAACTCCCAGCCCGCGTGGGCGAGTTCGTCGGTGAGCCGCTCCACGTACCAGGAGCCGCCCGCCGGGTCGATCACCCGGGACAGGTGGGACTCCTCGACCAGGATCGTGGAGGTGTTGCGGGCGATGCGGCGCGCGAACGCGTCCGGCAGACCGACCGCGTGGTCGAAGGGCAGCACGGTGACGGCGTCGGCGCCACCGACCCCGGCGGCGAGCGTGGCGATCGTCGTGCGCAGCATGTTCACCCACGGGTCGCGCCGGGTCATCATCACCGGCGAGGTCACCGCGTGCTGCACCTGACCACCCGCGCCCGGCGCCCCGCACACCTCGGCGACCCGTGCCCACAGCCGGCGCGTGGCCCGCAGCTTGGCGATCGTCAGGAACTGGTCGGCGGTGGCCGCGTACCGGAACTCCAGCTGCCCACAGGCCTGTTCGACGCTTATGCCGTTCCGGGTCAGCTCCCGCAGATACGCGACCCCGGTCGCCAGCGAGGCGCCCAGCTCCTGCGCGGCCGAGCCGCCGGCCTCGTGGTACGGCAGCGCGTCCACGGTCAGCGCCCGCAGCCCCGGGTACTCCTCGGCGCACCTGCGCGCGAGCCCGGCCACGTCGGCCAGGTCCAGCGCCTCGCCGGTGCGGGCCTCGTGGCCCAGCGGGTCGGCACCGAGATTGCCGTGCGCGGCCTCTTTGGCGACGCCCCGCTCCTCGTACAGCCGCAGCAGCTCCCGCGCGGCGGCCTCCGTGTCCCGGCCCGCGTCGAGCACGACCGGCGCCAGGTCCAGGTACACGCCGTCGAGCACCCGGGCGAGCGAGGAGACCGGAATGCCGTTCTCCCCCACGGCCAGCCAGAGCGAGGTGACGCCGTTCTCCAGGTCCGCGAGCACCGCGTCGCCGGTCGGTGAGGCGTGCCGCTGCCGTACGTCCCAGCCGTCGAGGGTGGTGCCCTCGGGCCGGCCGCCGCGCACGAAGGGCGCGAAACCGGGCAGGCCGGGCTCGGGGGCGGTGTCACGTGGGGTGTACAGGGGGCGGGTGCGCAGCCCGTCCTCCAGAGTGGTGGACAGGGCGTCTTCCGCTGCCGTACCCGAGACCTCCTTGCCCGACTTGCGCAGAACGCCCTCCACCAGGCGTTGCCACTGCTCGTGCGTAGCGTCAGGGAACTCGGCGGCCAGGGAAAGCCCGTCGTCAGGCAGGACCGTCATGCTCGGATGCTAGGGCAGATCACTTGAGCCGCACTAAGGCGCACCGTGTGACCTTTCCCTCTGCGTCCGTGTGACCGGGACCTCTCCGGCGGGGCGGCCTCAGGAATCGGGCAGGGCGCGTGCCGTCGGGGTGTCTCCGAGGTCGTACAGCGGGGTGCCGTGGGCCCAGCGCTCCAGGCGGGGTCCGTCGATGAGGTGGACATGGCCCTGGCGGGCCGCCCAGCGGACGTCCCGCGCGGCGAACGTTCCCCGGTGCACGACGAGACGGAGGTCGGGGCCCGCCTTGCCGCGGCCCTTGGAGCGACGGCGCCAGACCGGTTCCTCGTCGGGCAACGGCTCGGCCACCGGGCGGAACCCCACGACGAGCAGCCGTCCCTGGTCGTCGCGGGCGGCCAGCGCGGGCCGGTCCTGCGCGGGCAGCGGCAGTACCCGCCAGCCGTCCCTGCGCAGCATCCGCGCCACGGCGAGCACCAGCTCCTGCACATCGAGTTCGGTCAGCTCCTCCGGCGTGTAGTAGCCGCGCCGGCGGCGGGCCAGCGGGCGGCGCCGACGGTGGACGGTGACGGCGATGAGCATGAGCAGGACGAGGATCGCGGCGGGGGCGACCGGGCCGAACGCGCGATACGACAGGGCCAGCGCCGTGACGCCGGCGCAGACGACGATCACGAGTCCCGTGAGTCCGGACAGGACATCGCGGAACCGGGGACCGTACCGCCCCGACCTGCGTAACTCACGTACGGTCTGCCGGCGCCGGGCCCAGTTCGACCGGCCCATCGCCGAGTGCTCCTCCGCCTGCGCCATCGCGGCCAGCTCCCCCCACCCCTGTCCACGTCGTCGTGTGAGAGATGGGTACCCGTCAACGAGCCGGAATCTGCGGGGAGTTGAGATCCGGCCACGACCTGGCCCAAGTGCGCGGGGCAACGGTCGGCGGGAGCCTTCGGCCAGGGAGTATCAGATTCTCTTGTGTGAGGACTTGATTGGCCCATTTGGAGAATGTACTTTCCGCGCGACGAGTCGAAGCCTTTCGGCGCCGTCCGAACCTCCCCGAGGAGGCACCTTGCGCAGGCTCCTGATGGGCGCGGTCACCGCCGCCGCGGTACTACTGGCCGGCTGCTCCGGCCATTCCGACGACGAGGGCGCCAAGGACGAAAGCGCCACTCCGGCCGCGGGCGCCTCCCCGGCGTCGGCCACCTTCGGCACGCTCAAGGACGTCTGCGGTCCGGGCACCGCCAAGCCCGCCGAGGTCCAGGGCGTCACCGACACATCGATCCAGGTCGGCGTCATGTCCGACATCGGCTTCACCAAGAACTCCGAATTCCCGGACGCCGCCAAGGTGTTCACCTCCTGGTGCAACGACGCGGGCGGGATCAACGGCCGCAAGCTCGTCCCCGTCACCCACGACACCAAGCTGCTCCAGGCCCGCGAGGGCGTCCTGGCCGCCTGCAAGACCGACTTCGCGCTGGTCGGCGGCGGCTCCGCACTGGACGGCCTGGGCGTGACGGACCGGCTGAAATGCCTGCTGCCCGACTTCCCGGCCCAGTCCACCCAGGCCGTCGGCTCCGACCTCCAGGTCCTGGCCACCGGCGCGGGCGTCGGCTACTTCCCCTACGCCGGCTTCTATACCTGGTTACTGAAGGACAAGTACCCGGACTCGGCACAGAAGGTCGGCATCATCGCCGGCGACAGCCCGGTCAGCAAGGTGTTCGCCGCCCAGTACAGGGAAGCCATCGCTGGACTCGGCGGCAAGGTCACCTACAACGACCTCTACCCGGCGGCAGGCGTCTCCGACTGGACGCCCTACGCCCAGTCCATCAAGAGCAAGGGCGTCAGGGGCCTGGTCTTCCTGGGCGACCCCGCGAGCCTCGCCAAACTGGAGCAGGCGCTCAGCACCCTCGACTACGCCCCCGACTGGATCGACCCCAACAGCAACGCCTACGGTCCGGCGTTCCTCCAACTCGCCGGTCCCGCCCTGGCCAAGCAGCACAACTACGCCGAACTGTCCGCCACCGCACCGCTGGAGAGCGCCGCCGCCAACCCGGCGACCCAGCAGGTCATCGACCTGTTCAAGAAGTACGCCCCCGACAGCGCGGTCACCTACCCGGTGCTGCGCGCCTTCTCGGCCTGGCTGCTGTTCGCCACCGCCGCCCGCGACTGCGCCACGGTGACGCGCAAGTGCGTCTACGGCAACGCGATCAAGCAGACGGCGTGGACCGGCGGCGGGTTGCAGGCGCCGGCCGATCTGAGCCGGAACGACATCCCGCCCAAGTGCTACTCCATCGTCGAGGCGACGGCGAAGGGCTGGCGGGCGGCCGACTTCCAGCCCGACGACGGCGCCTACCGCTGCGACGCGCCCGTCTACAAGTACAAGGGCGACTACGGCAGGCCGAAGACTCTGGCGGACGTCGGCAAGTCGCTGTCCGACCTGAGCTGATCCGCGTGCCTGTGCGGATCGCGGCTCTCAACTCGCAGGTGTGAGCAGGCGGATGATCAGGTCCACGGTCCGCTCGACAGGAGTGCGGCGGGCCGTGGCGCCGGGCAGCAGGACGCGGGCCAGGATCGCGCCGAGGAGCATGTCGAAGACGTCGTCCGGGTCGACGGCGGGGTCGACGGACTCGGTCGGCGCCGCCCGCAGGATGGCGTGGAACTGGGGGCGGGCCGAGACCCTCAGGGTCAGTTCGGGTGAACGCGGCCGGGACGAGGACTGGTTGTGCGCCAGCAGCCCGGCTGCGGCCGCTCGCGCCACGGGGGTGGTGAAGGCGGCCAGGTAGGCCCGCGCGAACCGCCGTAGATCGGCGCGGAGTTCACCGGTCGGCTCGACGGCGTGCTGGTCGAGGCCGGGAAAGGTGGCCTCCGCGATGAGCTCGATACGGGAGGGCCAGCGCCGGTACAGCGCGGACGAGTGCACCCCCGCGTGCTCGGCGACGGACTGGATCGTCGTCGCCTCGAACCCTCGGCTCACCAGCAACTCGCGCGTCGCGGCGAGCGCCCGCTCGTCGATCGTCGTGTCGCGCGGGCGGCCAGGGCGTCGTCCGGTGTCTGCCACGGGTGTCATGGTAACGGCCCAGGTGGGCCCCTCGCCGGTAGCTAATTTCAGGAGACGGTCTTCTATAAATACGACGTTGTGGCTAGAGTCCGAAGGCAACACCCGCCAGGGACACCGGAGTTCGAGGACACCGGCTCCCCGGGACGCGAGTGCCCCGCACGCCCCCATCGAGGAGTGGCCCATGCGTGCTGCCGTGCTGCGGAACAAGACGGTGCGGGCGAGGACGATCGAGGACCCCGTCCCCGGCCCGGGTCAGCTGCTCGTCCGCTCGCTGGCCTGCGGGATCTGCGCGTCCGACCTGCACTTCATGGACCACCCGGAGGCCGGCCTCGACGACGACAGCGGCATGTCGACCTACGACCAGGACGTCGACATCGTCATGGGCCACGAGTACTGCGCCGAGATCGTCGGCCACGGTCCCGGCACGGAACGGCGCATCCCCGTGGGCGCCCGGGTGAGCTCCCTGCCGATCCTGGTCGTGCCCGGCGGTCGGCGGATCATCGGACAGAATCCCGAATCGCCGGGCGGCTTCGGCGAGTTGTTCCTCCTCACCGAGGCGTTGACCCGCCCGGTCGCGTCCGACCTGCCCAGCGAACTCGTCTGCGTCGCCGACGCGATCGCCGTCGGCTGGTCGGCCGCTTCCCGTGCCCGATCGACCGCACGGGAGGTCCCGCTGGTCATCGGCTGCGGCGCCATCGGTCTCTCAACCGTCGCCGCCCTGCGGTCACTTGGCGTCGGCCCCGTCGTCGCGGCCGACCTCGTGGCCTCGCGTCGGCGCACGGCCGCCGCGATGGGTGCCGATGTGGTCGTGGACCCCGCCGAGGTGTCGCCGTACGAGGCGTGGCGGGAGGCGGCCGGGGCCGGTGACGTGGGGTGCGTCGTCTTCGAGTGCGTCGGGCTGCCCGGCGTACTCGACTCGATCATCAAGGGGAGCACGAGGGGCACCCGGATCTTCTCCATGGGCGGCCCGCCCCAGGGCGATGTGCTCCACACCCTCACCGCCAAACGCAAGGGCATCGGCATCCAGTTCGGCGGCGGGCCGACGCCGGACCACTGGAACGAGGCGTTCGACGCGGTCTGTTCGGGGCGCCTCGACGTCCGGCCGATGCTGGGCCGGACGGTCGGGCTCGACGAGGTGCCCACTGCTCTCGACGCTGCGCGTGCTGCGGACGCGCCGGCCCGGATCGTCGTCGTGCCGTGACCCGGGAAAGGGGCCGCACATCGTGAGCGAGATCAACCAGATCGAGGAACTCCTTTCCGCCGTCGAGGAGTTGACCCAGAAGGTCCGCGCGCTGGAGGACCAGGCGGAGATCGCCCAGCTGGTCGCCCAGTACGGTCCGGCGGTCGACAGCGGCTCGGGCGAGGCGGCGGCCGAACTGTGGACGCGGGACGGCGTCTTCGACGTCGTCGGCCACTTCACGATGCACGGTCACGAAGGCATCAGCGGCATGGTCCACGGCACCGGCCACCAGCACCTGATCAGCAACGGCGCGGCGCACGTACTGACCGTGCCGCACATCCAGGTCGACGGCGACCGGGCCACGGGCCGCGGCTACGCCCTCAACATCCGCTGGGACCCGGACGCCGACCGCTTCTGGGTGGCCCGGGTGTCGGCCAACACCTGGCGCTGGGCGCGTACGGCGGATGGCTGGCGTGTCGTCGAACGCGTCAACGCGAACCTCGACGGCACCGCCGCGCATCGGGAGTTGCTGGCACCGGCGGCCGATTCGGCCTCCGGTCCCGACTCCGACCCGGACCCCGTCCCCGACGCCAACCCAGGCTCCAAGGAGGCGAAGTGAGGATCGGATTCATCGGACCCGGCCGCATGGGTCGGCCCATGATCGACCGGCTGACGGCCGCCGGACACGACGTCACCGTCCACGCCCGCACCTCCCGTACCCGTGCCGCCGCGACCGCCGACGGCCTGACCGTCGCCGACACGGTCGCGGCGACGGTCGAGGGCGCCCACGCCGTGTTCGTCACCGTCCTGACGGACGCGCAGGTGCGCGAAGTGTGCCTGGGCCCGGACGGAGCCGTCGCGGCCATGCGCCCCGGCGCGATCCTCGTCCAGCACACGACCTGCGATCCGGCCACCGTCGGCGCCGTCGCCGAGGCAGGCGCCGCGCGGAGCGTCGACGTACTGGACGCGGCCCTCTCCGGCGGACCGCACGACATCCGCGACGGTCGGCTCACGCTGTGGGTCGGCGGTGCCGAGACCGCGCTGGACCGGGTGCGCCCGCTCCTCGACACGTACGCCTCACCCGTCCTGCACGTGGGCGCGACCGGTGACGGGCAGCGGCTCAAGCTCGTCAACAACGCCCTGTTCGTGGCCCAGGTGGGTCTGGCCGTGGACGCCGTACGGCTCGCGGAGTCGCTGGGGCTGGGGGAGTCGACCGTGCTGGCCGCGCTGCAGCACGGCAGCGGGGCGAGCCGGGCCCTCCAAGTCGTCGCACGCGGCGGGTCCGTCGACTCGGTCGCCGATCGGCTGGCCGACCTGATGAGCAAGGACATCGGTACGGTCCGCGAGGTCGCCGACCGGGCTGGCGTGGACCTCGGAGTCATCGGCACCGTACTGACCTCCGAGGCGGTCGAGAAACGCGTGCTGCGCAAGTCGCCGGGTCCGAACGACAGTTGACGAAGGGTAGTGACCATCATGACTGCCAGCACCGCCAAGTTCGGGCGCTCGTACGGCCCTTGGGGCATCGTCGCCGGAGGGTCCGACGGTGTGGGAGCCGCGTTCGCCAGGGCGATGGCCGCGCGCGGGATCAACGTGGTCCTGGTGGCCCGACGCGTACCCGTGCTCAAGGAGTTGGCGGACAGCATCGCCGTCGAGTACGGCGTCCAGGTCCGCACCGTCCCCCTCGATCTCGCCGTACCCGACGCCGTGGCCGAACTCGGCGCGGCCACCGCGGACTTGGAGATCGGCCTCTTCGTCTACAACGCCGGAAGCGACGACAGCACCGACGACTTCCTGGACCGCGAGCTGCCGGCCCACCTGAATCTGGTGCGCCGCAACTGCGTGACCGTCCTCGAAGCGGTCCACCACTTCGGCGCCCCGATGGCCGACCGGGGACACGGCGGTGTGGTCCTCGTGACGTCCGGGGCGGCCTGGGCCGGCGGCGCGACCCGTGCCACCTACGGTGCCACCAAGGCTTTCGGCCTGGTCCTCGCCGAGTCGTTGTGGGCGGAGTGGCGCGGGCAGGGAGTGGACGTCCTGGCACTCGTCCTGGGCCGCACGGACACGCCCTCCCTGCGCCGGCTCCTCGGCGACCAGGACGAACACCTCGGTGCCCTCGCCGACCCGCGGGACGTGGCGGAGGAGGCGCTGACTCATCTGGCCGACGGCCCGACCTGGATCTCCGGCAGCCCGGACCCGACCGGGGCGTCGCCGCTCGGGGCGCTGAGCCGCCGGGACGCGGTCATCGCGATGAGCCCGCGGTGAGGCGGGAGACACCGACGGGTCACGGTTCGCGCGTGATGCCGACCTCCACGGTCAGGGTGCCCCTGTTGTCCTGGGAGCAGAGCCCGGCGAAGTCGTTCATCGCCAGTTCGAGGGTGCCGTCCCCGGCTGCCCGGAAGGTCAACTTCCGGCCGACGGTGTGGATCGGGTAGTCCTGGTCGCCGACGAGCCGTGCCAGCAGGCTGCCGAAGGGGGATGCCGGCCTGATCTTGCAGCCCGCCGAACCCGCGAGCACCTTGTCGTTGGTCGCGTCGTAGCCCGCCGGGCCGGTCATGGGCACGTGGCGGTAGTCGGCCGTCCACTGCCCCGAGACGAACCGTACGGTGACCCGGTCACCCCGCTGGACGGTCACTCCGGTCACCGGCTGCCAACTGGTCGCCGACTTGACGACGTAACCGGTGGTCGTCGTCTCGGGCCCGTCCTCGGGCGGCAGCGTCCCGGTGAGGAACAGTCCGCCGACGACACCCGCCACGAGCACCGCCGTACCGACGAAGGCCCGCAGGAAGAGTTTTGAGCCCGATCGAGGTGCCGGTCCCGGCACCTCTTGCACGGGCTTGAGCGAAGTGGTGTGCGTCGCCGTCGGTACGGTTCCCCAGACCGGGGCGGGCTGTTGGCGGCCGCTGGTCATCGTGTCCGCGTCGGCCGACGCGGGCGAGGGCGGCGATACCCGTACCGTCGGCGACGGCAGTGGCTCGGCCGTCGTGTCGCCCGCGGCGACGCGCCACAGCGCGGCCCGTGCGGTGGCCATCGACGGGCGTTCGCCGGGGGATTTGCGCAGCAGCGCCTCAACCACCGGGTACAGCGGGCCGAGTTGCTCGGACAGGACGGGTTCCTCGTACGCCACCGCGTGCAGCGTCGCCGGGCTGGCCGGCCGGCGGAAGGGGGACCGGCCGCTGCCGACCGTGGCGAGGGTCGCGCCGAGTGACCACAGGTCGGAGGGCGGGCCGGCCTCCGTCCCCATCACCCGCTCGGGTGCCATGAACTCCAGGGAGCCGACCAGTTCGCCGGTGGTCGTCAGGAACTCGCCGTCGTCCAGGGCCGCGATGCCGAAGTCGGTGAGGACGGCGTTGTCGTCGCGGCGCAGCAGGACGTTGGCGGGTTTGACGTCACGATGCAGGGTGCCGGCCGCGTGCACGGCCTCCAGCGCGTCGAGCAGTTGCACACCCAGGCCGGCCGCGTGCTGCGGTGTGAGCGGTCCGCTCTCGGCGATCCGCTGGGCCAGCGAGGGTCCCTCGACGAGTTCCATGACGATCCACAGCCGGTCCTCGGACTCGACCAGGTCGTGGACGCCCACCACGTGCGGGTGCGACACCCGGGCGACCGCACGTGCCTCACGGATCGCGCGGCGCACCCGGATGCGGTGCTCCTCGTCGCCGTCGGTGAGGATGTGCAGTTCCTTGGCGGCGACCGCGCGGTCGAGGAGCTGGTCGTGGGCGCGCCAGACGGTGCCCATGCCGCCCCTGCCGAGGACTTCGTGGAGGTGGTACCGCCCGGCGATCAGCCGTCCCGAGCCGCGGTGCGCACTCGTCGTCGCCCGGTGATCGCCCTCTTCGGATAACACGCGCTCTCTCACGTTTCCTTCGCGGCGGTGTCGACGTCCGCCGGTGGTCAGTCAGCTCGAACTGTTCGAGCGGGGCTGAGCATAGCGGCGGCAGCGGCCCCCTCGGGATCGTCCGGGAAACCGCTGCCGCCGTGAGCGCCTAGCTCGTCACGCCGCGGGCTTGTAGAACGCGTAGGTGGCGGTGTACTTCACGCTGACCTGGTCGGTTCCGGTGCAGGCCGTGGTGGGGGCGACACCGCCGTCCGTGTTCAGGCGCTGGATGTAGGAGACGCCGGCGAAGGTCCCGGTGCCGCGAGTGGCGGTGGCCTTCAGGAGAAGCTCCGGGATGGTGCCGGTCTTGGGGGAGTTGGCTATCGCACTGCCGTTGACCGCGCTGCCGTCCACCGTGGAGACCCAGACGGGGCCGCGGGAGTGGAGGGCGACGGAACGGTGGGTGCGGTCGTTCTTGGCCCACAGGGTGGCGGCCGGCTCCAGCAGCGTCCAGGCACCGTTGGTGCAGGTGTAGGTCTGGACGCCGGCGGCGGAGAAGACGCCGGTGAGCTTGTTGCCGTCGGGGACCTTCAGCGCGTCGGGAACGTCGACGGGGGCGACGGGGTGGCTGGTCTGCGGGGTCGCCGCCTGACCGGCCGACGCGCCCAGGAACGTGCCGACGGTCGCGACGGCCACAGCCGCGGTGGTGAGAACCACACGCTTGACTGGCTTCATTGATGTACCTCCAGAAGAATTTCTGAGCATGTTGCGCGGGAGTGGGCGCGGCGACCGTACGAGTCCATGCGCCGGAACCTCGCGCGTACAGAATCTGCGGGGCCGGTCGACAGATCTTCGGCCCTCGATGCCGCAGTGTAGGGGTGAACTCCCTTTGCGGGTCCGCCTATTGCTGACGATTCCGTGACGTGCCTGCCCTTTCGGTCCTCATCAATTGCCTATTCGGGCAAGGCGTTTCACGCACAAGTCCCTTCGGAGGAATTCCGCACGACAAGCGGTATCCATTGCGCACTTCGGCGTATCCGCTCGACGGATCTGGACGACACTGCTGCCATGAAAGCGCTCTTCACGACGTTCCCCGCGTACGGCCATCTGCTGCCGATGCTTCCGCTGGCCCGGGCGGCCGTCGTAGCCGGGGACGAGGTGGTGGTCGTCGCGGCGGAGGAACTGCACGCGGCGGCCGACGACTTGACGATGCGGGCCCTAGGGGTGCCGCTTCCCGAGCTCCCCGCCGACAGCGGGGATCCGCTCGACCGGACCGTCGCCCTGTTCACGACGGCCCGCGCGGACCTGGCCTTCGACGGGCTGTGCGAGACAGTCAGGGGCGAACGCCCGGACGTCATCGTCGCGGAGATGCGGGACTACGTCGCCCCGCTGGTCGCGCAGCAACTCGGCATCCCGTGGGTGACCTTCGTGCACAGCCCGGCCACGGCCGTCGACGCGGCTCTGGAAGGCGGACTCGCGAACGCGGCGGAGCGGCGCCAACTGCCCTTGCCCGTCCGGACGGCGACCGTCCAGCTCTGGCCGGAGTGGCTGGAGAGCGAGCAGATCGCCGCGCACCAGGAGACCGCGCTCCCGATCACAGCCGCCGCGTGCACCACCTCCACGGCGGTTGACATCCCGGCGTTCGACGGCGCGCGACCGGTCGTGCTGGTGACCCTCGGCACGGTCGTGGACGACGTGACGCCGCTCAACACGGCTGTGCGCGGCGTACTCGACGCCGGAGCCGATGCCCTGGTCACGACCGGTCTCACCCTGAGCCCCGAGGACATCGAGGGCGACTCCGACCGAGTACGTGCCGTGCGGTTCGCCCCGATCGGGCACCTGCTGGACAGGGTCCAGGCGGTGGTCACGGCAGGCGACCCGGGCACCGCACTGGCAGCACTCTCGCGCGGCCTGCCCCTGGCCTTCGTCCCCGGCACAGCGAACCGTCCAGGCCTCGCGAACGAGCCGCTCGTGGCATCCGCCGTCGCGGGCTTCGACGCCGGTGTCGACTGCGACGACCCGACCAAACTGACAGCGGCGGTGGAGGCGGTGCTCCACGACCCGGAGCTACGAGCACGGGCGCGGGCCGCCGCCGAATGGCTGGACCGACGCCCCGCCCCGGCCGTGGTGTGGTCGTCGCTACGGGACCGGATCGCCGAGGCAGGCCGCTGAACTACCGTGCGGCCCTTGGTGATTCACGGCGCCCGGTACGCCGATCAGGCCACCCCGTCCTTTTCCCCGCCCTCGTCCCCGTCCCGCTCATGGGGCGTCTTCAGACCGGCCTCGATGGCCACCGACAGCCGGTTCTCGGTGGGCGGCAGCGGGCAGGTGGCCAGGTCGGTGTAGGCGCACGGCAGGTTCGCCGCGCGGTTGAAATCCAGGACGACCGTGCCGTCGGCGGCCGGCGCGTCGAGGGAGAGCGAGCGGTTGGCCGCGTAGGTGGTCACGCCGGAGGTGGCGTCGGTGAAGAGCACCACCAGTTGGCCCGGGCCGTGCCCCGGGAACGCGGTCAGGGCCAGGGGACGCCCGTCCAGTTCGAACTCGACCCGGCCCGGTGCGTCGTACACATGCTCAAGGCCCTCGACCGCGGCGCCCACCGTCGTCGGACGCGGTTCGTCGAAGGCGGTGTAGCGACCGGTCACCACCCAGCGGGGGTCCGGTGCGTAGGCGGGGGTGCCGGCGAAGGCGGTGCGCAGCGGCGCGTCCGGGTGCCGGGGGCGGATGATGTCGTATCCCCCGCGCTTGGCCACCTCGATCACGGCATCTCCCCAGACGGCGTTGACGCCACCGCGCTCGGGCAGCACACCGAAGCGGTGTTCGCCCCGCACGGGCGTGCCGTCGACGACGAGTTCCTCACCCTCGTCGAGCGCCACGGCGACCCCGTCGGCGTCGGTCCACCAGGCAC
Organism: Streptomyces sp. NPDC001002; assembly: GCF_053599215.1. Classification (NCBI taxonomy): domain Bacteria; kingdom Bacillati; phylum Actinomycetota; class Actinomycetes; order Kitasatosporales; family Streptomycetaceae; genus Streptomyces; species Streptomyces sp. NPDC001002. Next base: position 183,606 of record NZ_JBSFLV010000002.1, read on the forward strand.
CCGGCGCGTCCGTGAAGCGCTGCGGCCGGTCGTCGAGCCAGTGCAGGTCGGTGATGGCCAGGAATCCGTGCGGAGCGGCGAGCCGTTCCTCCTGCCCGCGGTACCAGTCCAGCCAGTCCTCGGTGAAGGCCTGGAGGTCGGTCGCGGCGGGCTGGACGGTCTTTTCGCTGAGTTCGGTCATACCAGTGCCAACCCCGGCCGCCCGGAGGGGGATTCCGGTCCGCGTGTGACAGCTTCTTTTCGGGATGGTGGAGATCTTCGACGACCGAGCCCCTGATCGGGCTCGGGCCGGGGTCGGCTACTCGCCGATCAGCGGTCGCAGTGTTTGGTGGGCGATGCGCAGACCCCGCTTCACCTTCTCCTCGGTTCCGGACCAGACGGGGTCCTCGTGTTCCACGGAGACCGTGCCGGCGTAACCGAGTTCGTGGAAGCGGTCGATGATGCGCCGCCAGTCCACCTCGCCCAGTCCGGGTACCCGGTAGCGCCACCACCCCATCTCCCAGGGGTTGTCGCCCTTGTGCACGGTGCCGAAGAAGCCGGAACGGTCGCGCCTTTCGGGGAAGAGTTCCACGTCCTTGGCCTGGGTGTGGACGATCCGGTCGATGTACGGCTCGATCGTCGTGAGGGGGTCGATGCCGATCCACGTCAGGTGCGAGGGGTCCCAGTTGAGGTAGAAGTCGAGCCCGAACATCCACTCCCACAGCTCGGGGGAGTAGGCGAGATTGCCCGGGTAGCCGTCGGGGTGCCAGCCCTCCATCACACAGTTCTCGATCACGATCTTGATGCCGCGATCCGTCGCGTAGTCCACCAGCTCGGGCAGGACCTTCTCGCCCTCGCGCAGGTTCTCCACGACGGAGAGCGTCGGGTCGCGCCCGATGAACGTGCCGACCGACTCCACCCCCAGCCGTGCCGCCACGTCGATCACGTGCCGGAGATGGGTTCGGATCGCCGCCCGGGTCGCGGGGTCGGGATGGAGGTTGTTCTCGTAGTAGGCCAGGGAGCTGATCTCCAGGCCGGTGCGGTGCAGGAGTTCGCCGGTCGCGTCCTCGTCGGCCTCCGAGAAGGACGCGACGGGGAGGTGGGAGGCCTCGAAGTCGCGGCCGCCGGTGTCGGGCCACACCGCGACTTCGAGGGCCTGGTAGCCCTCGGCCGCGGCCCAGGTGGCGATCTCGTCCAGCGACAGGGAGGGCAGGCAGGCGGTCAGGAATCCGAGCTTCATGGCGGGGGTCCTCCGGTGAGAGGGGTGGGGTCGACGCGGTCGCGGGCACACGCGCCGGTCAGCCGGGGACCGTGGTCCACGCGCGCCGGTCGGCCGAGGTCAGGACGGTGTCGACGAGGTGGGCGGACCGCAGGCCGTCCTGCACGGTGGGCAGGCCGTCCGGGGCCTCGCCGCGCAGGGCGGCGTAGGTGTCCTTCACGAAGTTCTCGAAGCACTCCAGGTAGCCCTGGGCGTGTCCGGCGGGGACGAGCGAGAGGCGGGCCGCCTCACGGGCGTTGGACGACGGGTCGCGGACCACCGTCTCGGTGCGGTCGCCGTAGCCGAGCCAGAGGGACTCGGGCAGCTCCTGGTCGAAGACGGCGCTCGCGTCGGCGCCGTCGAGTTCGAACCACAGCCGGTTCTTCCGGCCGGCCGAGACCTGCGAGACGGTCGCGGACACCAGAACCCCGTCCGTCGTCCGACCGAGCACTCCGACCGCGTCCTCAGTGGTGACCGGGACACGCACGGAACCGGGGAGCGGCGCGCCGGAAAATGTAGGGCCGCCTGCGTCGAGTCGTTCGGCCACCGTCGTGGCCGTCTCGGCCAGTACCTCGGCGATCCGGACCCCGGCCACCCACTCCACCAGGTCGAACCAGTGCGAGCCGATGTCCGCGAAGGCCCTCGACGGGCCGCCGGCCACCGGATCCACCCGCCAACTGGTGCTCTCCGGCGAGAGCAACCAGTCCTGGAGATACGAACCGTGCAGCAGTTGCCAGGGACCGAAGGCACCGGCCGCCACCCGGGCGCGCAGCTCGCGGACCACGGGGTGGTAGCGGTAGACGAACGGCACGGTGGCGATCCGACCCGAGGCCACGGCAGTGTCGGCGAGCGATCGGGCATCGGCGGCCGAAGTGGCGATCGGCTTCTCGCAGATGACGTGCTTGCCGGCGAGCAGCGCATCGCGGGCCTGGGTGACGTGGAGATGGTTGGGCGTGCAGATGTGGACCACGTCGATGCGGTCGTCGTTCAGGACGGCGTCGACGTCGGGGTAGCCGACGTCGATCTGCCAGTCGCGTGCCGCCGCTCGGCTCCGCTCGGGCGAGGAGGCCAGGATGCCGGCCACGTCGGCGCCGGCCGCGCGTGCGCTGCGGACATGCACTCCCGCGATCATTCCCGCGCCGATGACGGCGATCCGTGGGCGCGGGGTGCGTGGACGTCGTATGTGAGTTTCGGTGACGCGTGGGGTGCGCGTGTGCCCGGTCGGGGCAGCCATGCAAGATCCTTTCGGCAATTGCCGTACGGGAACTCGCTGTTCCGGCCTCATCCACGGACAACAGTAAGAGGCGGACTTCCGTCAGGAAAGCCCTTTGAATATTGTCGTTTCTGGAATATTAATCGTCCGTTGGTGTCGTCGGCCTCACTGAAGGAGCGAACGTGGCAGCACGACTGGGGGCCCCGGGCAACGGCTCGCGCCGTCATCCCGACGCGGTCCGCAGCCAGATCGCCCGGCTGGTGGCGGCGGGCGAGGCGTCCCACCGCCTGGACCTGTCGCGGCTCACGGGGCTCTCGCGATCCTCGATCCACACGCAGGTGCAGGACCTGGTGGACGCGGGTCTGTTGCACGGGGAGGACGCCGGCGGCGGAGGGCGGGGGCGGCCGGCGCTGCGGCTGAGTCTCGCGGGTGACGCGGGTGTCGTCCTCGTCGCCGACCTCGCCCCCTTCTCGACGCGCTGTGTGGTGACCGATCTGACCCAACGGGTGCTCGCGGACGAGACCTTCCCCTGGCCGCTGTCCGAAGGGCCGGAACCCACCGTGGCCCTGCTGGTGGAGCAGTTCGCCGACCTGCTCGAACAGGCGAAGGTCCCGGCGGACCGGCCCCGTGTCCTGGTCGTCGGTCTGCCGGGCCCGGTGGACGTGGCACGGGGTATGGCCGTCCGCCCGCCGATCATGCCGGGCTGGGACGCCTTCCCGGTCGCCGAGCGGCTCGGGGGCGTGCTCGGCTGCCCCGTCCTGGTGGACAACGACGTCAATCTCATGGCGCTCGGTGAAGCACGGACGGTTCCGCCCGAGCAGTTGCCCGTCCTGTTCGTGACCGTCGGCGCCGGTATCGGCGCCGGGTTCGTGCTCGCCGACGGGACGCTGCACCGGGGCGCCGACGGTGCGGCCGGAGACATCGGGCACATCCGGGTCCCCGGTGCCGACGAGGTCGTGTGCCGGTGCGGAAAGGCCGGCTGCGTCGAGGCCGTGGCGTCCACCGCGGCGCTCGCGCGGGGCCTCGCTCCGGCCGGTGAGCCACCCGCCGAGATGACGGACGACGGTGCCGCGATGCGGGAGTTCGTCGCACGCCTGCGCGACGGCATGCCGGACGCACTGCACCCGGTGCGGGCCGCGGGCGCCGCACTCGGCGAGGTGATCGCCCTGTGCATCCACATGCTCAATCCCCGGCACGTCGTCGTCGGCGGCGAGGTCGTCGAGGCCAGCGACGACCTGCTCTCGGCGGTGCGCGCCGTGGTGTACCGGCACGCCCTGCCGCTCGCCACCCGCGAACTGTCCATCACCCGCAGCCACTTGGGACGGGACGCGTCGACGGTGGGGGCGATGGTGCTCGGCATCGAGCACCTGCTCTCGCCGACCGGGATCGGGCGCTTCCTGGCTCCGCGCGGTACTCCATGAGCTGACGTGACGGCAGGGCGGTCCACCCAGCGGACCAGCGCTCTTTACCGCCTTCCACCGCTGCCGCTAGCTTCCGACGTGTCTCGCACATCCGGTCTCATCCACCGGCGGACTCGCTCCGCTCGACCGCGATCTGGGAGACACGGTGAATCGATCAACCCCTCGCGCACGCATCGGCGTCGTCGGCGCAGGCATGGTCTTCGACGCCTACGCCCGGGGCCTGAACTGGTACGGCGATCTGCCCCTCATCAGGGTGGCCGACATCGACGTCGGCAGGGCCCGCGCCAAGGCCGAGCTGCACGGCATCCCCGCGTACGGCACGCCCGCCGAGCTCTACGCGGACCCGGACGTCGACGTCGTCGTCAACATCACGCCCCCCGTGGCCCATTGGGAGGTGACGCGGGACGCGCTCGCCGCGGGCAAGCACGTCTACAGCGAGAAACCCCTGGCCGCGTCGGTCGCCCTGGCCCGCGAGAACCTGACCCAGGCCAAGGCGGCCGGGCGCGTGCTGGCCGGCGCCCCCGACACTTTCCTCGGCACGGCGGGCCAGACGGCACGCGCCGCCATCGACGGCGGCCTGATCGGCACGCCCTTCGCCGCCACGTCCTTCGTCCGCTCGTCCAAGGTCGAGGCCAAGCACCCCAACCCCGGCTTCTTCTTCCAGCCCGGCGGCGGCCCGACCCTCGACTGGGGCCCCTACCACGTGGCCGCCCTGGTCAACCTGCTCGGACCCGTCGCCGAGGTCGTCGGCACCAGCACGATCCCGAGCCCCCGGATCACCGTGACCACCCCGGACCGCGTCGTCGACGAGGTCGAGGTCACCGTCCCCACGACCGTCGCCGCCATCCTGCGCACGGCCTCCGGCGCGATCGTCTCCACCCTCCACAGCTTCGACATCTGGGACATGACCCTGCCCCACATCGAGGTCTACGGCACCGAGGGCACCCTGAACATCCCCGACCCGAACCGCCATGACGCCCCGGTCCTCATCAAGCGCCGCACGGACGCGGACTGGTCCGAACTCCCCCCGGTCATCCCGCCCACCCGCGCCCCCGAGGCCGGCCCCTTCCGCGGCCACGGAGTGAACGACCTCGTCGAGTCCCTGCGCGGTCAACCGCTGCGTGTCCCGGGCGAGTTCGCGCTGCACGTCCTCGAAGTGCTCGAAGCGATCGAGCAGTCGACGTTCGCCGCCGGAGCCCGCCCCATCACCAGCCGGACCGAGCGGCCCGCGCCCGCGGCCCTCCCGCAGTCCGTCTCTGCCTGAACCTCACCGGCTGAATCTCACCGCCTGAACCACCCTGCCGAACCTTCTCCGGCCCCGCACGCCGGCACCGAACCCGTGCACCACTCCCATCGATCTCGCACGTCCTGAGAGGAAAATCCCATGCAGCGCAGAACCCGTGCAGTCGCGCTCGCGGCTGCGGCGACGCTGGCAGGCGCCGGTGTCACAGCGTGCGGCGGCGGCTCCGGTTCCGCCTCCGGTGACAAGACCATCACCTACTGGGCGACCAACCAGAGCACCAGCCTCGACGCGGACAAGAAGGTCCTCCAGCCGGAGATCGACAAGTTCACCAAGCAGACCGGCGTCAAGGTCAAACTCGAAGTCATCCCCTCGGCCGACCTGCTCAACCGCATCCTCGCGGCGACGACCAGCGGCAAGGGCCCGGACGTACTGAACATCGGCAACACCTGGTCCGCGTCGCTCCAGGCGACCGGAGCCTTCGTCGAGTGGGACAAGGAGCTGCTGGCCAAGGTCGGCGGCGAATCCCGCTTCCTGCCCGCGGCGTTGAAGTCCACCGGTGCCACCGGCAAGGACCCGGCGAGCCTGCCGCTCTACACCAGTTCGTACGAACTCTTCTACAACAAGAAGCTGTTCAAGGCCGCCGGCATCAGCTCGCCGCCGAAGACCTGGAGCGAGTTCGTCGCCGACGCCCGCAAGCTCACCAAGGACACGAACAACGACGGCAAGACCGACCAGTGGGGTCTTGGCATGCAGGGCGCCTCGTCCTCGTTCGCCGCGCACTGGGCGTTCATTCTCGGCACCCAGCACGGCGCCCAGGTCTTCGACGGCCACACCCCGAAGTTCGACGACACGGGCATGGTCGACGGGATCGACCAGTGGCTGTCCTGGATCGGCAAGGACGGCATCGTCAACCCGTCCGACGCCGAGATGACCGACAAGGTCGCGCTCCTGCAGAACTTCTCGTCCGGCAAGGCCGGCATGATCCTCGCCCAGTCGTCGACCGGCCTGACCCTGGGCCAGTACAAGATGACGACGGACGACTACGGCGTCGTCCCGGTGCCGGCCCAGGACCCTGCGGTCGCGGGCGGCAAGGACATCGGCTCGTTCGTCGGCGGCATCAACGTGGCGGTCTTCAAGAACACCGGGAACCTCGACGGCTCCACCCAGTTCGTGAAGTTCCTGACCAGCGCCGAGGAACAGGTGATCCTCAACAAGACCTACGGGACGCTGCCCTCGGTCACCGACGCCAAGGACCCGGCGTTCGACACCCCCACGCTGGCCGTGGCCCGCGAGACGCTCGACTCCCGGGCCGTACCGCTTCCGCAGATCGCCGAAGAGGCGCAGTTCGAGACCCTGGTCGGGCAGGCGATGAGCTCCTTCGCCGCACAGACCGCGACCGGCAAGCAGCCCGGCAAGGACAAGATCAAGAGCGAGATGACCGCGGCCGACCAGAAGCTCGAAGCCGGTAGCTAGGAGCAGGACGATGGCAGTCATCACTCCTTCCGGGACACGAGAGAGCCCCGGCGCCCCGGACACACCGAAGCGATCCGTGCGAGGAGGCCGCTTCCGGGGCCGCGGCCGCCGCTGGATCCCGTACGCCTTCCTCCTCCCCGCTCTGGCGCTCGAACTGCTCATCCACTTCGTGCCCATCGTGCTCGGCATCGCGATGAGCGGACTGCGGGTGACGCAGTATCAGATCAGCCACTGGTGGGAGGCGCCCTTCGCCGGTCTCGGGAACTTCAGGATCGTCCTGGACTTCGACGGGCCCACCGGCAAGTCCCTGGCCCAGTCCTTCTTCGTCACCCTCGGCTTCACGGCCGTGGTCCTGACCGGGGCCTGGCTCGTCGGCATGGCGGCGGCGCTCGCGCTGCAACGCAGCTTCCGCGGGCGGGGGTTGCTGCGCACCCTGTTCCTCGTGCCGTACGCACTGCCCGCGTACACCGCGGTCATCACCTGGCGTTTCATCTTCCAGCGCGACAACGGCATGCTCAACCACCTGCTCGGCCAGCTCGGGTTGATCGATTCCAACCCGTTCTGGCTGATCGGCCAGAACGCCTTCTGGGCCGAGTGCGTCGTCGCGATCTGGCGGATGTGGCCCTTCGCCTTCCTGATCCTGATGGCCGGCATGCAGGCCATCCCGGGCGAGGTCTACGAGGCGTCGAGCATCGACGGAGCGGGCCCGTGGCGGCAGTTGCAGATGATCACCCTGCCGCTGCTGTCCTCGGTCAACAAGGTGCTGGTCCTGGTGATGTTCCTGCACACCTTCAACGACTTCAGCACCCCGTTCGTCCTGTTCGGCGGCTCGGCCCCGCCGGCCGGGGACCTGATCTCCGTGCACATCTACCAAAGCTCGTTCGCCACCTGGAACTTCGGGCTCGGCTCGGCCATGAGCGTGCTGCTCCTGCTGTTCCTGGCGCTGGTCAGCGCCTGCTATCTCGCCTTCACCCGGAGGACCGGCCATGAATCATGACACCCCGGGCTACCGGGTCTTCCGGTACGTCACGCTGACGCTGCTGTCGGTGTTCGTCCTGGCTCCGCTGTACGTCATGCTGGCCTCGTCGCTGAAGACACTCCCCGACGTACAGGGCGAGTTCACCTGGATCCCGTCGTCGCCGACGATCCAGTCCTTCATCGACATCTGGCACACCGTGCCGCTGGCCCAGTACTTCGTCAACTCGCTGATCGTGGCCGTGTCCGCCACCGTGCTGTCGGTACTGGTGGCCGTCTTCGCCTCCTACGCGCTCAGCCGCTGGAAGTTCCCCGGCAGCGGCAGCTTCAAGTCGGCGGTGCTGGCCACCCAGATGTTCCCCGGCATCCTCTTCCTGCTGCCGCTGTACCTGCTGTTCGTCTATGCCGACCAGAACCTCGGCACCGACCTAGTGGGCACCCGCACCGGGCTCATCATCACGTACCTGACCTTCTCGCTGCCGTTCGCGGTGTGGATGCTGGTCGGATACTTCGACACCGTTCCGCGCGACCTCGACGAGGCGGCGAAGGTGGACGGCGCCGGCCCGCTGCGCACCCTCCTCCAGATCATCGTCCCCGCCGCGACGCCCGGCATCGTGGCCGTGTGCATCTACGCCTTCATGACGGCCTGGGGCGAAGTGCTCTTCGCCTCGGTGCTCACCGACACCCAGACCCGCACCCTCGCCGTGGGCCTGCAGGCCTACTCCACCGAGGCGAACGTCTACTGGAACCAGGTCATGGCCGCCTCACTGGTCGTGTCCCTCCCGGTGGTCGCCGGATTCCTGCTGCTTCAGCGCTTCCTCATCACGGGCTTCACCGCCGGCGCGGTGAAGTGACGGTGAAGTGACCAACCGGCCCCGACAGATTGGAACTTGGCATGCCGGCCATCGGCTTGCAGCTCTACACGTTGATGAACGTCCTGGAGGACCGTCCCGCCACGCTCGCCAGGATCGCCGACCTCGGGGTGACGTCGGTGGAGCCCTTCCGCCTGGGCCGCACCGAGTTGACCCGTGCCGCGCGCCTCGCCGAGGCGCGCTCGCTGAAGGCCGACATCGACGCGGCCGGCCTCACGGTCTCCTCGGCCCACGCCCGACTGCCCGACGCGGAGGACCCCGGCTGGTTCTTCGAGGAGATGGCCGAGGCGGGCGTACCCGTCGCCGTCGCCTCCACCCCCGAGGCACTGCCCGGATTCACCCGCGACGCTCTGGTCTCGGCGGACGGAGTGCGCCGGTACGCCGACCGGTTCAACGCCCTGGCCAAGGCGGCGTCCGGCCACGGCCTGCGGGTCGGCTACCACAACCACTACTGGGAGTGGACCCCGCTCGACGACGGCCGCTACGGCTACGACGTCCTGTGGGACGCCCTCGATCCGTCGATCGTTGCGGAGGTCGACCTCTACTGGGCCCAGACCGCGGGCCAGGTTCCTGCCGAGGTGGTCGCCAGGCTCGGCGAGCGGGTCGAACTCGTCCACGTGAAGGACGGCCCGGCGGTACGCGGCGAACCCCAAGTCGCCGCCGGACAGGGCTCGGTGGCCCTGGCGGACGCGCTCGACGCGGGCCGCGACTCGATCCGGGTACACATCATCGAGGCGGACGGGATCGCCGAAGGGGAGGACATCTTCGACCTGGTCGCGCAGAGTGTGGCCTGGCTGAAGCAACGGCAGGAGGGCGGAAGCGCGTGAGTGTCGAAGGGCCATGACGGCCGGTCGCGCACCCGGGCCCCTCTCGACCATGAGGTCGCCGGGATCCCGGTGACCGGCGGAGACGACGAGGTGTCGATGCATCTGCGCCCAGGGGAGACCGAGGCGGTCGGCTGGCGGGTGGTGTCCCTGCTGGACGCCGTCCGGCAGCTGCGCGATGCGTCACCCGACGTCTGCGGACGTCCGCGGGTGATCGCGATCGACGGCCGGGGCGGCGCCGGCAAGACAACCCTGGCCGAGCGGCTGCGCAGGGCAGTGCCCGACTCCGCCGTCGTGCACACCGACGACATCGCCTGGAACCACGCCTGCTTCGACTGGGGCGCCGTGCTCGTCGAGAACGTCCTGCGACCCCTGCACCGGGGCGAGGCGGTGGACTTCCGCCCTGAAGCCTGGATCACCCACGACCGGCCCGGTTCGATCACCGTCCCCGCCGGTGCCGACGTCATCTGGGTCGAGGGCACGGGCATCATCCGCGCGGAACTCGCCCCGTGGTTGGACGCCTCGGTGTGGATGCAGGGTGACCTCGACGAGCAACAGCGCTCGACGACCGCCCGCGACGGCGACTCCCCGGAGCAGTTGGAGCACGTGGCGAACTGGCTCCTGGAGGAACTGCCGTTCATGTCACGGGAACGGCCATGGGCCCGAGCCACCATGATCGTCGCCGGCCCGCCGCAGATCGACCATGCCCCGGACACCGAGCTGGTGGTCGCCCCGCCGACCGGTCCTTCGGTGTCGGGAGGGGACGACGGCGGTCCGTCACGACCGTACTCATGAGGAGTCCGGCACGGCCCCTCTGCGGCAGGAGCGTTCAGGCGCGAGCCGTCGAGCCGGTGCCGAGCAGGCCGTTGATCACCAGGGTCGCCAGTGTCTCCGCCGTGGCCGTGACCTGTTCCGGTGAGGTGGTCTCGGGTCGTCCCAGGCGTCGGGCCAGCGGCTTCTGCACCATTCCCGAGATGGGCGGGACGATGGCGAAGAACAGCACGTGCATAGGGATGGGTGCCATGCGTCCTGCGGCCACGAGCCGCTCGATGCTGGTCCCCATGGTCTCTAGGACCCCGGCGAGGTAGGTCTCGTACAGGTAGTCCAACCGCTCGCTGTCCGCCGTGGTCTCGCTGAGGAAGAGCCGTGCGATCAGCGGTGTGTCCGCCGCGGCCCGGTAGAAGCCGATGATGATCTGCCGCAGCCGCTCGGCATCGTCCAGCGAGGGATCCACCTCCGGGATGCCCGCCAGATGCGGCCCCACCGCCGCGTCCACCACCGCACGCCAGAACGCCGCCTTGGACCCGTACCTGTCGTTGATGAAGTTGTGGCTGACGCCCAGGCGACGGGCGAGTTCGCGCGCGGAGGCATGGTCGTAGCCCAGCTCCGCGAAGGCTTCGAGCCCGCGCGCCAGGATGCTCTCCTCCGCGGGCACCTCGGGAGTGCCCGCACCTGGGCGCCCCGGCCGGCGTACGGATGCGGTTCGCGGTTCCACCGCTGACTCCCTCGCTGCTGGTCCGATTGCTGCTTTCCGATCCTGCGACGCAGGCCGGCTCCCGATCGGTCGGGAGCCACGATCACTTTACTTGACACCTGTCAGAACAGAACTAATCTGACAGGTGTCAGAGGCTGTCCTCCCGGGTGCGCCGAACGTTCTTTCCTCCTGTCCACGTCTTCTGGAGATCCGTCATGCCCGAACACCCCACCGGCGCGTCCGGCGCTGCCACCATGTCCACGCTCCCGCCCTCCGGCGCGCCCCCGCATCACCGCTGGTGGATCCTCGCCGTCGTCGGCGTCGCCCAGCTCATGGTCGTCCTGGACGCGACGATCGTGAACATCGCACTGCCCTCCGCGCAGCAGGACCTGGGCTTCTCGGACGGTGACCGGCAGTGGGTCGTCACCGCCTACGCGCTCGCCTTCGGCAGCCTGCTGCTGCTCGGCGGCCGGATCGCCGACCTGTTCGGCCGCAAGCTGACCTTCCTCGTCGGTCTGATCGGCTTCGCCGGCATGTCCGCCCTCGGCGGTGCCGCCACCGGCTTCGAGATGCTGATCGTCGCGCGGGCCGGGCAGGGCCTGTTCGGCGCGCTTCTCGCCCCGGCCGCGCTGTCCCTGCTGACCGTGACGTTCACCGACCCCAAGGAACGCGCCAAGGCCTTCGGCGTGTACGGCGCCATCGCCGGAGCCGGCGGCGCCATCGGCCTGCTGCTGGGCGGCGTACTGACCGAGTACCTGACCTGGCGCTGGACCCTCTACGTCAACCTCGCCTTCGCCGCCGTCGCCTTCGTCGGCGGTGTGATCCTGCTTCAGCGCACCAGTCGCGACAGGACCGCCAAGATCGACATCCCCGGCGCCGTCCTCGTCGGCGGCGGCCTGTTCTGCCTGGTCTACGGCTTCTCCAACGCCGAGAGCCACGACTGGAGCTCCCCGCAGACCTGGGGCTTCCTGGTCGCCGGAACCGTCCTGCTGACCGCGTTCACCTGGTGGCAGACCAAGGCCGCGCACCCGCTGCTGCCCCTGCGCATCCTGCTGGACCGCAACCGCGGCGCCTCCTTCATCTCCATCCTGATCATCGGCGCCGGCATGTTCGGGGTCTTCCTCTTCCTCACCTACTACCTGCAACAGACCCTCGGCTACACGCCGGTGAAGACCGGCCTTGCCTTCCTGCCCATGGTCGCCGGGCTCATGGTCGCGGCGACCGCCGCCACCACTGTCCTCGTTCCCCGCTTCGGCCCCAAGCCGGTCGTGCCGGTGGGCATGGGCGTGGCCGCCGCCGGCATGGTCTGGCTCACGGGTCTGGACCTCGACAGCTCGTACGCCACCCACATCATGCTTCCGCTGATCGTGGCCGGCCTCGGCTTCGGCCTGGTCATGGCCCCCGCCATGAGCCTGGCCGTCGACCGCGTACGCGCCGAGGACTCGGGCGTCGCCTCCGCCTCCGTCAACGCCATGCAGCAGGTCGGCGGCTCCCTGGGCACCGCCCTCCTCAACACCCTCTTCGCCAGCGCCGTCACCGACTACCTCGACGGCAGGAACCCCAAGGACCCCGCCGTCCTGGCGCAGGCGAGTCTGGAGGGCTACTCCACCGCCTATTGGTGGTCGGCCGCCTTCTTCGCCGCGGGGCTCGTCATCAGCGCGATCCTCTATCGGCGGGGTGCGCCGGCCACGGACCCGGATGCGGCGCCCGTGGTGCACATGTGAGGTCGAGGGCGCGGCCCGCTTCGGTGGGCCGCCGCTCGCCTACAGGGCCGCCTCTCGACGCGCAGGACTCACGGGACTCGCGTCAGCGCGGTGAGTCCGGCAGCGCGACGAGCAGCCGCTTGTCCGTCACCACGGCCAGTGACAGGGTGCGGTAGCCGACCGACTCGAACAGGATCGTGATCCTGCCGTCGCCCTCGCTCATGACCTCGCCTTTGCCCCACTGGTCGTGGCGCACGCGGACGCCCGGCAGGTAGGCGTGGTCGTCCGGTGAGGGGCGGGCGACCGTCTGCGCCGGCCGGGCGGCGCGCCCACCGGCCCAGGTCCACCGGCGCCGTCGTACGGCTGACTTGTGCGGCCGTCCGGCGGCCTCGGGACGCCCGCTCGCGGAGCTGGGCGCCGGGCCCGTGCAGTTGTCGCACGCCCCGCACGGGACACGGACGGAGTCGCCGAAGTAGCCGAGGAGGAACCGCCGTCGGCAGTCGGTCGTCTCGCAGTATCCGCGCATCATGTCGACCCGGGACTGTTCGAGCTTGCGGTGCGTGGCGTGGACGGCGAGGGCGTTTCGTACGGCGGTGTCGACGTCGTCGTCCGCGCGGGCGCCGTCGGTCCCGTCCGCGCCGGTGAAGCGGCTGCCGTCCTGGCCGGTACGGACGGCCCCGGCCTCCTCCAGCAGGTTCAGCACGGCGGACAGCGCCGTCGCGCTCAGTTCGCAGTCGGCCCGGAGCCGGGTCGCGGCCACGGCGCCCGTCTCGGCGCGCAGGCGCTCGACGACGCGGCGCAGTGCGTCGGCGTCGGGCGCGCCGGCGGCGAAGAAGCGTTGCAGGCCCAGGTCCTGCGGGCGGTAGGCGAGGATCGCCCTTGCCGGTGCCCCGTCGCGGCCGGCCCGGCCGATCTCCTGGTAGTAGGCGTCGAGCGAGCCGGGGACGGAGGCGTGCAGCACGAACCGTACGTTCGCCTTGTCGATGCCCATCCCGAACGCCGAGGTGGACACGACCACGTCGAGGTCACCGGAGCTGAACCTGTCCTGGGTCCGGCCGCGTTCGGCGGCGGAGAGGCCCGCGTGGTAGCTCGCGGCGGACAGGCCGAGGTCGCTCAGCCGCTCGGCGTAGCTGTCCGCTGCCTTCCGCGTCCCCGCGTACACGATGCCCGGCTTCTCCTCGACGGCCGCCCGCTCCACGACGAACCGCTCCTTGGCGGCTGCGTCCTGGAAGGTCGACACGGCCAGGTCGATGTTGGGACGGTCGAAGCCGGCCACTATCTCCACCGGGTCGTTCATGGCGAGACGGTCGGCGATGTCCCGCCGTACCGGGGCCGCCGCGTTCGCGGTCAGGGCGAGCACCGGCGGGTTGCCGAGCCGCCGGCGTGCGTGGCGCAGGCGCAGGTAGTCCGGCCGGAAGTCGTGCCCCCAGGACGACACGCAGTGCGCCTCGTCCACCACCAGCAGCCGGGGCCGTACGGCGGCGAGCCGGTCCGTGACGTCCGGCTTGGCGAGCTGCTCGGGAGCGAGGAAGACCACGTCGACCGTGGAGGCGCTGATGCGGGCCCATGCTGTGTCGTTGTCGCTTCGGCGCTGGGCGGAGTTGATGGCGGCGGTGCGCAGCGCGCCGGATCCGAGCAGGCTCTGCATCTGGTCCCGCTGGAGCGCGATCAGCGGCGATACGACCACGACGGGACCGCCGAGCAGGACCGCGGGCACCTGGTACACGGCGGACTTGCCCGCGCCGGTCGGCATGACGGCCAGGACGTCACGCCCCTTCATCACGGCCTTCATCGCACTCAGTTGGGCCGGACGCAGCTGCTGCCAGCCGAAGACCCGACGGGCGGTGCCGCGCAGACGTCGGGAGGTGAGTGCGAACATCGTTCTCCTTGAAGCTGGGCGATCAACCGTCGGGTCCGGGTGTCTGGCGGCTACCCCGGTTCGCCGGGAAATCGCCTCACGCGATCCGATCGCCCACATCAAGATCCCCACGGCGCGCTCGCCCGGGCCGGCACGCGCAGGCCCGCCGCTCCCGGGGGAGTGAAGCGGCGGGCTCCCTTCGCGGGGAAAACAGACCGTACGCCCCCACCTCGCGAACCGAAAGATGTCGGACTCGACCAGATACACGCCCGCATTCGCCCACGCGACGAACGGGCCAGCGCGGCGAACGTGCTATCGGGGCGAACGGGCCAGCGCGGCGAATGTGCCGACGCCGGCCTCAGGCGTTGTCGGTCCGCCGGCTGTCGGCGTTCCAGCTGGCCAGGAGGCGGATCGCGTCGGCTTCGGGGGAGCCGGGTCGGGGAGTGTAGACGCTGATGATCTGGCTGGAGACGGCGTCGATGCGCAGGGTCTCGTAGGGCAGCGTGACCTCGCCGATGAGCGGGTGGCGGAAGGTCTTCGCGCCGGCCCGTGCGGTTCGTACGTCGTTGGTCGCCCAGCGTGTACGGAATTCCGTACTGCGGGTCGCGAGCTCACCGATCAGTGCGGTCAGGTCCGGGTCGTCGGGGTGGCGGCCGGCCTCGATGCGCAGGATCGCCACGGTGTCGGCGGTGATCAGGTCCCACTCGGGGAACAGGTCCCGGGCCCTGGGCTCGTCGAGGAACAGGAAGCGGGCGCTGTTCGTCCGTCCGGGCAGGTCGAACACGGGCGCCAGGAGCGCGCGCCCCAGTGCGTTGACCGCGAGGATGTCGAACCGGCCGTTGAAGACCACCGCGGGCAGGTGGTCCATCGAGTCGAGCAGCACCCGGATGCCGGGGGTGACCAGGTCTTTCGCGGTGGCGCGGCGCCGCTTGCGGGCCTCGGGGGTCAGCGCGGCGAGCAGCCGGCCGAGGTGCGCGCGTTCGTCCTCGTCCAGGCGCAGGACACCGGCGACGGCGTCGACGACTCCGGCGGAGGGCCCGGTCGCCTGACCGCGTTCGAGCCGTACGTAGTACTCCGGGCTGACCCCGGCGAGCAGCGCGACCTCCTCCCTGCGCAGGCCCTTCACCCGACGGCGGGTGCCCTGCGGGGGAAGGCCGGCGTCGGCCGGGGTGACCCGGGCGCGGCGCGTGGTGAGGAACTCGCGGACCGCCGCCCGTGCGGCCTCCTTGTCGTCCATGCGATCAAGCGTAGGCCCGGCCCGCGTCCCGGAAGGGGTCCCTGTGAGTACCCCTTTTCGCAGTGCCTGTCGGGACGGGGCGAACGGATGTTGGCTGGATGCCGGAGTGATCGAGATCGGGGCGGATGCCGGGGGCGCAGGCCCTCGCCGCTTCCCTCCGACCGACCCGCTTTCCTTCGACACGCTCGACACCTTCGTCTTCCTTCGACGCCCTCGACGAGAAACGAGTTCTCTGATGCAGCACGCCATGCTGGGGAGCCTGCGGGTTTCCCGGATCGGTCTGGGTGCCATGTCCATGGCCGGCACGCTCCTCTCCGGCGGCGGTCTGGACGACGCCGAATCCGTTCGCGCCGTCCATCGCGCGCTCGACCTCGGCGTCACCCACATCGACACCGCCGAAAGCTACGGCCCGTACCACAGCGAGGAGGTCGTCGGTCAGGCGCTGGAGGGGCGGCGCGACCAGGTCGTCCTCGCCACGAAGTTCGGCATCCTGTCCCATGCCGGGGACGGGACCGGCATGTTCGACAGCAGTCCGGCCAACATCCGCACCGCCGTCGAGGGTTCCCTGAAACGCCTGCGCACCGACCGGATCGACCTCTACTACCAGCACCGGGTCGACCAGAACACCCCCATCGAGGAGACCATCGGCACGGTGGCCGAGCTGGTCGCCGAAGGCAAGGTCCTGCACATCGGCCTGTCCGAGGCCTCTCCGGAGACGATCCGCCGCGCCCACGCCGTGCACCCGATCTCCTCGTTGCAGACCGAGTACTCCCTGTGGACCCGTGACGTAGAGACCGAACTGCTGCCCCTGCTGCGCGAGTTGGGCATCGGTCTCGTCCCCTACGCGCCGCTCGGGCACGGGTTCCTGACCGGCGAGATCCGCACGCCCGAGGAGATTCCCGAGGGCGACTGGCGCAAGACCAATCCGCGTTTCATCGGCGAGGCCTTCCAGCAGAACCTGCAACTCGTCGAAGAAGTACGGCACATCGCGGCCGAGGTCAGTGCCACCCCGGCCCAGATCGCGCTGGCCTGGCTGGTCGCCCAGGGCGGGGACATCGCCCCGATCCCCGGCAGCCGGCGCGTCGCTCGCGTCGAGGAGAACACCGCCGCCGACGGTGTCGTCCTGACCGCCGACCAGTTGCGGCGCCTCGACACCCTCACGCCGGCCACGGGCGCCCGGCACGACGACTTCAACGAGTCGACGATCGACCGCTGAACACGCCTGAACACGTCTGAACTACGCCTGAATCACGCCTCAGAGGAGATACGTCATGTCCGCAGCCACATCACTGACCGACCAGAACCGCGCGGTCGTCGAAGCCATGTTCGCGGCCGCCAACCGCGGTGACGTCGAAGGGGTCTTCTCCTACCTGTCCGAGGACGTCGCGGTGATCGAGCCGGTGTTCCTGCCCTTCGGGAAGGCCTACCACGGCAAGGACGAATTCCTCGGTCTCGCCCAGATCCTGCCCAACTACCTCGACGTCTCCAAGATCACGGTGCACTACACCATCGCCGACGGCGACCGCGTCGCGGCGTGCGTCGGCATCACGGACGTAGCGACCGGAGAACTGACCCATTTCATCGAGCAGTTCACGCTCAAGGACGGCAAGATCATTGAGAACCGGGTGTTCTACCACAACGTCGGCAGCATGATCGACAAGCCCAGGGTCGTGTAGTCGTCGATCTAGGACCGTTCCATGTCAGCGGCGTGGCCTTTGGCCACGTCGGCCGGCAGCAGCCCCCAGGCCATGGCGTTGCCTCCGGCGATCAGGTTCCGGTCCCGGGTCGGCAGGGCTGCCTGGTCCAGACGGGAGACCGGATCCGAAACGCCCATGTCGAAGGGGTAGTCCGTGCCGAGCAGGACGCGTTCGGCGCCGAGGACGGCCACGAGCGTGCGCAGCGCGTCGGGCGAGTAGACCAGGGAGTCCACCGCGATCCGCTGCATGTACGCGCTCGGCGGGAGCAGGCACGTCCGCGCGTCGGGCCGTTCGTGCCAGGCGTGGTCCGACCGGCCGAGGTAGGTCGGCAGATATCCGCCGCCGTGGGCGGCCAACAGTCTGAGCCGGGGATGGCGGTCGAGGACGCCGGAGAAGATCAGGTGGCTGAGGGCGATGGTGTGTTCCAGCGGTTGACCGATGACGTTGTCCAGGTACCAGCGGTCCAGCCGTCCGTCGACGGTGCACCCCAGCGGATGCAGGAACACCACGGCGTCCAACTCCTCTGCCCGTGCCCACAGTTCGTCGAGCCCGGGGTCGGACAGATCGATGATCCGACCGTCCGGGGCCGGTGCCCACGACGAGATCTCGATCCCCTTGAGCCCGCAGTCCGACATCGCGTGTTCCAGGGCCTCCACCGCGAGCCGCGGATGCTGCAGCGGCACAACTCCCAGCCCTGCCAACCGCCTTGGCGCAGCCCTGCACAGCGCGGCGATGCCCTCGTTGGTGGCGGTCCAGAGCTCTCTGGCGAGTGCGGCGTCGGCCCAGTAGTGGTACTGCGTCGGGCTGGGCGAGACCAACTGCACGGCGACTGACGCGGCGTCCATGGCGGCCAGTCGCGCTCCGAGGTCGGTCAGCCGCTCGCGTGCGTCGGCCAGGACCCCCAGCGTGACCGCGAACGACTCGCCGCCGAGGCGACGGGCCGTCTCACGCTGCTCCCGTGCGTACTCCTCGCGCCCGGCCACCAACTCCTCGACACCCGGCACCTCGGCGTGGGCGTGCACATCGGTGACCGGCGGTGTCCCGGGCATCAGTCGGTCTCCGTGACGGTGTCGAAGACGTCGTCGACCGCGTCCCACTCGGGAACGGGACCCTCTCCGAACGGCAGGCGCAGGGTCTTCGTGTAGGTCCACTCCCGCAGGGTCTCCAGCGTGTGCTCGCGCCCGTAGCCGGAGTGCTTGATCCCGCCGAAGGGAACCCCGACCGCGCCCCGGTGGTAGTGGTTGACGAAGACGATGCCCGCGTCGAGCCGCCGCCCGACCCGGACGCTGCGCTCATGGTCGCGCGTGCAGACACCGGCCACGAGCCCGAACTCGGTCCCGTTGGCGATCTCGATCGCCTCTTCCTCGTCGTCGAAGGCGATCATCGAGACCACGGGGCCGAAGATCTCCTCCTGAGCGATGCGCATGTCCGGCGTCACCCCGGTGAAAAGCGTCGGCGGTACGAAGAATCCGCCCGCCAGCGCCGGATCGTCCGGAAGCTGGGCGCGCGCGGCGACCAGGGCGCCCTCGTGCTCGCCGATGCGCAGGTAGCCGAGGACGCGTTCCTGCTGTGCCCGAGTGACCAGCGGACCCACGTGCGTCCGCTCGTCCGCGCCGTCGCCGACGACGAGCCGGGCCACCGCCTTGGCGACCCGCTCGGCGAGAGCGTCCTGGATGTCGCGATGGACGAGCACGCGGGAGGCCGCCGTGCAGGCCTCGCCCTGGTTGAAGAAGCCGCCCTCGACGATGCCACGGGCGGCGGCGTCCAGATCGGCGTCGGGGAACACGAGGAGGGGGTTCTTGCCGCCGAGTTCGAGGACCGTGGGTACGAGGTTGTCGGCAGCGGCCTTGGCCACCGTGGTCCCGGTGGCGGGCGCACCGGTGAAGGAGATCTTGCGGATGAGCGGGTGCGTCGTCAGGGCGGCGCCGGTGCCGCCGTCGCCGGGCACGACGTGCAACACGTCGTCCGGCAGGACGGACGAGACGATCTCGACGATACGCATGACGGTCAGCGGGGCCTGCTCACCGGGCTTGAGCACCATGGCGTTGCCCATCGCCAGCGCGGGCGCGGCCTTGCCCGCCGTATGGATGGGCGGCCAGTTGAAGGGGACGATGCCGGCCACCACACCGAAGGGGTTATGGGTGGTGATGTCCAGGATGGGACCGGAGTCACGGGCCTCGCCCGTAATCGCATGCACGAGGCCGCCGAAGAGATCGAAGATCCCGACCGCCGTGCGCAGGTCGAAGTTGAGTGCCTGCGAGACCGGTTTGCCCATCTCGCTCGATTCGAGCTCGGCCAGTTCCTTCGCGTGTGCCTGGATCGCCTCGGCGGCCCTGCGCAACACCGCGCCGCGTTCGGCGGGGGTGCGGCGCGCCCATGATCGCTGGCCTTCGGCCGCCGCGCGTACGGCCAGGTCGACCTCGGTGGGGCCCGCGCCGTACACCTGCGCGAGCAGGCGCCCGGTGGCGGGGTTCACGACGTCGAATCGGCGCGCGTCCTCGTCCGAAGACCAGCGTGACCGAACGACTTTGGCGTTCTCCGGCATGGATCCGTCCCTTCTAGGTGCGTGTCAGGGGTGCGTCTCCACGCTCGGTCACACGGGAGGTCCGAGGAAGATCGATCTGCCGATGCCGGAAATAGCCGCGATCTATACCGGCTCGAAGTCGTGTTCCTCGGTGGCGATCCGCCGGGCGGCCGCACGCAGCAGATCTCTGAACCACTGGTGCCCACGGTCGTGGTCGCGGTGGGGATGCCACCAGAACGCCTGCACCAGCGGGTTCGTCGGGAAGGGCGGCGGGAGGACCCGCAAGCCCATGGTCCGCGCGGCCTGCTCGGCCAGCGAACGGTGCACCACCGCCACCCGATCGGTGCCCCGTACAAAGGCCGGCAGGGCCGAGAAGGTGCCGGCGGAGACCTCGACACGTGGGGTGATCCCGGAGAGCCGGACCTGCCGCATGACGATCGACGTGACGTCGTGCGCCGTCGACGACCGGTCGGCGAAGACGGCCCACGGCAGAGCGGCCAGCGTGTCCAGGTCGAGCGTGCCACCCACCCGTGGGTTGTCCGCGCTGACGACGCACCGCCACTGGGTGCTCAGCAGCTCCAGATGACGGGGGCCGTGCAGCGCCCCACGCGGGGCCAGCACCCCGTCCACGTTGCGCAAACCGTCCATCGGGGCTTCGAGTTGCACGTCACGCGGCAGCTCGAAGCGGACCGAGGCGGAGGGCATCCGCTCCGTGAGCAGACGGCTGATCGTCGGCCCCATGACCTCCAGCCAGAAGTCGCTGGCCAGCACCGTGAACTCGCGACGCGCGGTAGCGGGGTCGAACTCCCCCTGGGTCATGAACACCCGCTCGGCCCCGTCGACCGCGTCCGACACGAGCGGCCGCAGGTGCATCGCCAGCGGCGTCAACTCGTACCGGTTCCCTTGACGGATCAGCAGCGGATCGCCGAAATGCCGGCGGAGTCTGCCCAGCGCGGCGGAGACCGAAGGCTGGCTGAGTTCGAGAGTCTCCGCGGCCCCGGAAACGCTCCGCCGCGACAGCAACGCGTCGAGATGGAGGAGCAGATTGAGATTCAGACTTCTGAGCTCCATCGAACCGCCCTCACGTCGAGCACCGACCCCGGACCAGCTTAATGCACACGCCTCTTGCGTTTGCCGTTCGGTGCGCCTACGGTCGCTGTAACGCACATCTGATCTGCATTAGTGCCGGAGGCTGCTGTGAAACTCTTTGTCATCGGGGCGACGGGCTACATCGGGTCGGTGGTCGCCGAACGCCTGCAGGGCGAGGGGCACGTACTCACCGGTCTCGCGCGCAGCGAGGACTCGGCCGCGCAGCTCCGCGCGGCGGGAATCGAACCGGTCCGCGGAGCACTGGGCGATATCGACGTCATCACCGAACAGTCCGCGGCGGCCGACGGGGTCGTCCAGCTCAGCGGCGGCGGCTTTCTCACGCAGGCCCTGGAGACGGTGCACGAGGCCGTCGCCACGACGGACGCCGTGCTCGACGCGCTCGCGGGCACCGACAAGCCCTACGTGTTCAACGGCGGCACCGGGATCTGGCTGGACACCGGGATCATGGTCCCGGACCGGGTCGTCACGGAGGACGATCCGATCTCACCGCCGTATTTCTACAGTCACTTCGGCGACATCCAGCGCAAGCTGACGACGGTCGAGAACGTCCGGACGATCCTGGTCTCGCCCGGTCAGGTCTACGGCCGAGGCGGCGGCTACATCGGGCCGATCGGCCGGATGTTCGCCAGGGTCCGCAAGCACGGCGTGGTCCACGCGGTGGAGAACGACAACGCCTCCACGTTCGTCCACGTCGACGATCTCGCCGACCTGTATGCCCTGGTGCTGCGGACCCCCGACGTCCGAGGCCTCTACATCGCCGCCACCGACACCGTGAGCGCCATGGACGTGGCACGGGCGGTGAGCGCGGCCGCGGGCCTCGGCGGCGAACTCGAACTCGTCGACTACGCCACGATGCGCAGGCTGAACGGCCGGGCCGGTGAGCTCGACTTCTGGTCCAACTGCCGTGCCTCCGGCGACAAGGCGCGCAAGGAGCTCGGCTGGCGGCCGGAGCGCCCGGGTGTGATCGCCGATCTGGCCGCGCTGCCGAAACCGCTTGATCTCGACACGGTCTACCCGGAACCCCGGCGCCAGGCCGCCGCGGCCCGGATCTCCTTCTGAGCCCCGACACGATCAGCGGAGAGGAGACGGGACATGCGACTCGTGACGTTCCAGCCCGTCGCGGGCGGACCGCGACTGGGGGTCCTCGACGGCGGGACCGTGGTCGAACCGCAGGCGGTGCTGCGTGCCGAGCAACGGTTGCGCTCGGGCCCGGCAGCCGTGGAGCGGGCACCCGAGGTCGCGACGGAGATGGTCGCGTTCTTCGAGAGCGGTGACCGCGGCCTCGATCACGCACGCCGGGCGATCGACATCGCGCGCGCCCGGCACCGACGGGGCGACACCCTCACCGACGACGACGGTGCCCCGGTGGTGCACGCGGCCGACGAGGTCCGACTGCTCGCACCGGTGCCACGACCTCGTCGCATCCGGGACTATCTGACGTACAAACACCATGCCACCGGCGCGGGGCTGGTCGTACCGCCGGCATTCGCGGCGATGCCCATCTGCTACAAGTGCAACGTCGAGACGGTCGTCGGCCCGGACGCGGAGCTGCTCTGGCCGTCGTACACCGACCAGCTCGACTTCGAACTCGAGATCGGCTTCTTCACCTCCGGCGGCGGACGCGACCTCACACCGCGGGAGGCCGAGAAGCGCATCGCGGGCATCACGATCTTCAACGACGTCAGTGCCCGCGACATCCAGCTCTTCGAGATGAGCCTGTCCATCGGGCCCTCCAAGGGCAAGGACTTCTGCACCGCGATGGGCCCCTGCGTCCTGACGACGGACGAGGTCGACGAGTGGTCGATCGCGATGAGCGCCCGGGTCAACGGCGAGACATGGACGTCGGGCACGTCCAAGGAGCGCCAGTTCTCCTTCGCCGAAGTGCTGGCCTGGGCCTCGCTCGACGAGGACGTGTATCCCGGCGAGTTCCTGGCGGTCGGCACGGTCGGCGGCGGCTGCGGTCTCGAACTCGGCCGATGGATCCGGCCGGGAGACGTGGTCGAACTCGAAGCGTCCGGCGTCGGCGTACTCCGCAACGTCGTGGGCGAGAAGCGGATCCCTCCCGTACACGCGGGAGTCGCCAGCTATCACGGCGCGCCGCCGGCCCACATCAGCCATGACTGACACCGTCGCCGGACTGCTGCGCCGCCATGCCACCGACCCGCACCGTGTCTTCATCGTCCTACCGGACGGCGGCACGATCACCTACGCCGAGCAACTGGCCCGGAGCCGAGGCGTGGCGGCCGGTCTGCGCCGCCGTGGTGCGCGGCGCGGCGACCGCGTCCATGTGCAGGTGCCGAACTGCCCCGAGTTCTTCGACGTCTGGTTCGCCACGGCGCTCGGCGGCACCGTCCTCGTCCCCACGAATCCGCAGTCCGCGGGAGACGAACTCCGGCACATCCTCTGCGAGACGGCTCCGGTCGTCTCGATCCGCAGCGCCGCCGAGGTCGACGATCTGTACCGCGACGGCGCGTCGACGGACGTGGACGAGGAGTGGCCGGGAGAGGCCGCGGCGATCCTCTATACGTCGGGCACCACGAGTCGCGCCAAGGGCGTTGTGGTCACCGACGCGAACTATGTCGCCGTGGGCAAGGCCGTCGCCGACCAGCTGGCGGTCACCGCGGCGGACCGGTGGCTGATCACGCTGCCGCTCTTCCACGCGAACGCCCAGTACTACTGCACCATGTCGGCACTGGTCCGGGGCGCGTCGCTCGCGCTCTCGCCGCGGTTCTCGGCCAGTGGCTGGGCCGGCCAGGCACGAGCGACGGGCGCGACTCTCGCCAGCCTGTTCGCCGCACCCGTACGCATGATCCTCGCGAGCACGGCGCAGCCCGGCGACGAACTCAACTGGCTGCGGGCGGTGTTGTTCGCCCAGAACCTGACCACCGCCGACGCCGCCGTGTTCGAGCGCCGATTCGGCACCCGCCTGGTGCAGTTGTACGGGATGACCGAGACCGTCCTGCCACCCACCATGAACCCGCACGACGAGAACCGTCGCTGGGACAGCATCGGGAGACCGATCGCAGGCGTCACCGTCGACCTCGTCGACGAGGCCGGCACCGTCGTCGACGGCCCCGGCACCGGCGAGATGCGCATCGCCGGACGCCCCGGCGAAACACTCGCCGCCGGCTACTGGCGCGACGTGCCCGCCACCCAGGAGACCTTCACGGCTCAGGGGCTGCGCACCGGCGACCTCGCACGTCGCGACGCCGACGGATTCCTGTACTTCGTCGACCGGACCAAGGACATGATCAAGCGGTCCGGCGAGAACGTCTCGGCCGGCGAGATCGAACGCGTCGCCGGTGCCCACCCCGCCATCGCCGAATGCGCCGCCGTCGGCATCCCCGACCCGCTCCGTGACGAGGCCGTAGTGCTCGTCGCCGCCGTGCGCTCCGGTTACGAGCTCACGGCGACAGCCCTTCTCGACTGGTGCGCCGAGCGGTTGAGCGCTTTCAAGGTCCCGAGTGCCGTCGTCTTCGTCGACAGCCTCCCCCGTACGAGCGTCGGCAAGATCCGCAAGGCGGAACTCCGCGCGCTGCTCACCTGACCGCGCTCGCAGCCGACTTCGCCGACGACCTCGTTGGAAAGGACACGACCGATGGCAACGAACCCCGACATCCCCTACACCCGAGGCTCGCACCGTCTCACCGAGCACTGCCACGCCTGGCTCGTGCCCGATGGTTCATGGGGCTGGAGCAATGCGGGACTTGTCACCGGCGACGGTGAATCGCTGCTGGTGGACACGCTGTTCGACCTGGCCATGACGCGCGAGATGCTTGACGGACTGCGTCCGGTGACCGACGACCACCCGATCCGGACCGTGGTCAACACCCACGCCAACGGCGACCACTGGTTCGGCAACGAACTGGTCGCCGACGCCGAGATCATCGCTTCCCGGGCCACCGCCGAGGAGATGGTGACGAACGGTCCGGACCTCGCCCTGGGACTGGTCGCCCGGACCGACCCGGTCGGACGCTTCGCCCGGCACATCTTCGGGTCGTTCGACTTCTCCACCATCACTCCCACCCTCGCCACCCGTACCTTCGACCACGAACTGACCGTGGACGTCGGCGGCACCGAAGTGACGCTGATCAACCTCGGCCCTGCCCACACCGCCGGTGACAGCGTGGTCTTCGTACCGTCGGAACGCGTGCTGTACGCCGGCGACCTGCTGTTCATCGGGGGCACCCCGATCAGCTGGGCGGGCCCCGTCTCGAACTGGATCACCGCCTGCGACCGGATGCTCGCCCTGGAGCCCGACCTGGTGGTGCCGGGACATGGGCCCGTCATCGCCGCCGCGGGCATCCACCAGGTGCGCGACTACCTGATCTGGGTGCGGGAAGAAGCACGGGCGCGTCACGAGAAGGGGATGACACCGCAGGACGCGATGCGCGACATCAACCTCGGCCGGTTCGCCCGGCTCGACGAACGCGGGCGGATCGCGCAGAACGTACTCGCCGTCTACTACGAACTCGACCCGACCATGGAACGCGTCGACGTCGGCGAAGTGCTGCGCCGCATCGCCGAACTCGAAGGATTCAGCGCGTGAGTGCGGCGCGACGGGTGTGAGCGGGTGTCAGGACAGCGGTCGGCTTTCGACAGGGTGCGGCGTGTTCCGTGGCTGAGGGGTGGTGGCGCGCGACCTCAGGAGTGCCACGCCCGCGATCAGTTCCGCGGCCATGATCGTGTAGACCGAGCCGCGCTCGAACACCGCGACGCCGTCAGGGGTGGTGTTGTCAGGCATGAACGTCATCAACAGCAGCACACACACCAGTCCGAGCGTGCCGAGCGCGATTCCGGAGATCCCCAACTGCCGCTGCCCGAGGGTGCGCAGGGTGTGGAAGCCCACCACGATCCAGAGGACGTTGCCGCCCAGGATCGCCATCGCCGCGCCGAGACCGTGCCAGGCCATCGACCCGTCCTCGATCGACTCGGCGGAACCGTGCACCAGCCCCACCAGGGTGATGCCCACGCCATGCACCACCGCCAGGGCGAGGCAGATCCAGCGCAGGCGGCCCGGCAGGAGGCGGAACAGCAGCAGTGCCGCCAGGATGACCAGCCCGCCCTGCACGATGAAGCCGGCGTTCATCACCGTGTGCAGCGGTGAACAGATCGTCCGCCCCTGGACCCGGCCCCCGCACGAGGAGACCCCCAGGTCGCTGATGAAGTTGTAGCTGTAGCTGTAGTGCGGGTCCTTCCAGTCCGAAGCCGCAACCGCTTCGGCGATCACGTACTGAATCGCGGCGACGATCAGGGCGACGGCCCCGATCGTCCGCGCGATCGACCGCGATCCGTCCGGACGTGGCATGTCCCGCTCCTTGACTGTGTGTGATCACTTGGCTGAACTCGGGCGGGACGCTGAGGCGTTCCGCAATGTCGATCGTGTTGATCGTGTCGATCAGCTACGGTTTCGCGCTTTCTAAACGCACATACGCGTCGCCTTAGTGAGGATGCTAGGCGGGGTCTTCATCAAACGCAAACCCCACGTGCGTTAGCCTGAGTCTATGAGCGCACCCATGCAACGCCCCGGAGGTCGGAGCGCGCGTGTCCGTCTGCAGGTCCTGGAGGCCACGGCGCGGATCCTGGTCGACGACGGGCTCGACGCCACCACGATCCCCGCGGTCGCGGAACGCTCCGGGGTGCATCACACCTCGATCTATCGCCGGTGGCGCGACCGGGGAGTCCTCATCCGGGACGCGATCCTGCATGCTGTCGACGGCGCCGTACCGGTACCGGACACCGGTCATGTGCGGAGCGATCTGATCGAACTGGTCGAGGGCGTACGCGCGTTGTTCGGCTCACCCTTCGGGGCCGTTCTCATCGACGTGGTCCGGTCGCGCGACGACGGCCTCGCCGAACTGCAGCACACCTACTGGGACGCCCGCCTGGACCACGCCGCCGTCGTCATCGAACGGGCCGTCGCGCGGGGTGAGTTGCCTCCGGGGAGCGATCACCGTTTGATCTTCGAGTTGCTGGTCGGACCACTGCACGGGCGGTTCCTGCTGGGCGGGAACGACCGCGACGCGGTGACCGCGGACGTCATTGTCGATGCCGTCCTCTACGGCGTCGCCGACCGGCCGCTCACGCCGGGCCCGCCCGGGGCCCCGGCGTGAGCGTGTTCCTTGCCGCCGGCGTCAGTTGACCTCGTTGAGCTTCCCGGTCGCGACGTCGAAGACGAAGCCCCGGATGTGGTCCTTGTGCACGACGAAGGGGTCGGCCTTGATGCGCGCGATCGACTGGCGGACGTCCGAATCGAGGTCGCCGAAGGCCTCCGCCGCCCAGGACGGACGGATCCCGGTGTCCTCCTCGACCGTGGCCTTGAAGCCGTCATCCGTGAAGGTGAGCATGCCGCAGTCGGTGTGGTGGATGAGGATGATCTCCTCGGTGCCCAGCAGCCGTTGGCTGATCGCGAGCGAACGGATCTCGTCCTGGGTGATCACGCCGCCCGCGTTGCGGATGACGTGCGCCTCGCCGTCGTTCAGGCCGAGGACCGCGTACACGTTCAGCCGGGCGTCCATGCAGGCCACGACGGCGAGTTGCTTCGAAGGGGGCAGGGGGAGCGGGCCGGAGAAGGTCTCGGCGTAGCGGGCGTTGTTGGCCAGCAGTTCATCGGTCACGGACATGGTGGACCTCTGTTCTCGAGTGTTCCGAAAGGTGCTGCGCGGGCGGCGAGAGCGGCGCGCGGCAACAGAACACGTCGAAGACATAGACACGACGCGAGGGCCAGAAGCCCGTCAGCGTGGTGGCGAAGGTCGGCACGCGACCAGTGAACCTTCCGGTACCGAGGGCTGGCAAGAAAACGTGTGTTCGGGGGGCGGGGCGAGACGGTCGGAGGTTGGCCTGCGGCGGGCCGACGGCGCGGCCGATCGTTTCACCTTCGTGAACATCGCATCCGCGGGAGCGCGATCGGCGGTTCCGGGGATCAGGATCGACAGCATGACAGTCATCACCGACGCAGCGGTCGGCCTGCGGATCACCCCGCTCGGGCCCAGTTTCGGCGCCGAGGTGCACGGTGTCGACCTCGGTCGCCCGAGGGACGAGCAGGTCGCGGCGGTCCGGGCCGCGCTCGTGGCGTACAAGGTGCTGTTCCTGCCCGGGCAGGACATCGACGACCACGCGCAGATCGACTTCGGCCGGCGTCTGGGCGAGGTCACGGCAGGGCATCCCGTGCACGACTCCGGTGACGTGCCCGACGAGGTGTACTCGCTGGACAGCCAGGACAACGGGTTCGCGGACGTGTGGCACACCGACGTGACCTTCATGCGGCGTCCGCCCGCGATCTCCGTCCTGCGGGCCGTGGTCCTGCCGCCGCACGGCGGGGACACGTCGTGGGCCGACAGCCAGCTCGCCTACGAGTCACTGTCGCCGGGGCTGCGCGCGCTGATCGATCCGCTCACCGCCGTGCACGACGGCAGCCGCGAGTTCGGGTACTACCTGGCGCGCAAGCGCGAGGGACGCGGCAACGTCTGGGAGGGCGAGGTGGTCACGGAACTGGCCCCCGTGGAGCATCCCGTGGTCCGCGTACACCCGGAGAGCGGGCGCAAGGGCCTGTTCGTCAACCCGGGCTTCACCTCGCACATCGTCGGTGTCTCCGAGCACGAGAGCCGGGGGATCCTCGACATCCTCTACGCCCACCTCGTCAAGCCCGAACACACCGTCCGCCACCGCTGGCAGCCGGGCGACGTGGCCCTGTGGGACAACCGCGCCACCTCGCACTACGCCAACCGCGACTACGGCGACCAGCACCGCGTGATGCACCGGATCACCCTGCGCGGAGACGTACCCGTCGGCCCCGGGGTCGGCTAGTCCGCGCCGCCCCCCACAGACACCTGCGCGACGCCGACGATGAAGCCTCCCCGGCTCCGGACCTCCACCGACCAACCCAGCGCGGTGAGTTGGGTGGTGAGGGTGTCCGGGGCGTGGAAGATCTTCTCGATGCGGAACTCGCGGCCGTCGTCGAGTCGACGTACTTTCGCGGCGACTTCATCGCGCGTGGCCTCGGCGGGGCCCTCGTCGATGAAGACCGCTCGGCCGCCCGGGGCGAGTGCGGCGGCGACGGTCTCCCAGAAGGCGCTCAGCCGCGACAGCGGGACGTGGGAGAGGAAGAAGGCGAAGAACACGGTGTCGAAGCGGCGCGACGGACGCCACCCGAACACATCGGCTCGGGCGAACCGGACGTTGGGGAAACCGGCTCGCTCCCGGGCGATCTCCAGTACCTCGGGTGAGGCGTCCACCGCGGTGAGCGTGCGCGCCCGCGCGGCCAGTACTCGTGTCCACTGAACTGTGCCACAGGCCAGTTCGAGTACGTCGCCGGTGATCGGGAGGTCGTCGACCGTGGTCAACAGCTCGCGCAGGTCCGTGCGTTCGGCGTAGACACGGTCGTACTCGGGTGCGCGGGCCCGGTAGTAGGCAATCTGCTCGGCCACGAGGGCTTCGTCGTCGATTGACATGGCATCGAGCCTAGCCGGTGGGCGATGCTCTCAACTCGGTTGCGGGGAAGGCGAGTTCACCGTTCGCCGACCCCTGGTGTCACCGGCTCCGTCCGGAGTCCGTTGACCGTCGCGGCCACCTGTTGCTGGAAGGACTCCGGGAGGGCGGCTCCCGTGACGGCGCCGACCAGGTCGTCGGCGACGTGGTGCAGTTTGGTGTTGGTGTTCTGGGAGAGCGCGACCAGGACCTTCCAGGCGTCCTCGGCGCTGAGGCCGAAGGAGGCCATCAGCACGCCGCGGGCGAGGTCGATCACGGGGCGGGTCTGCATGGCGCGTCGGAGCTGGACGAGTTCGATGCGCAGGTCCTGGTCGGCGTCGCCGAGGGAGATCCCCTCCGCCTCGGCCGGCGCCTCCGACGCCGCACGGCCGTTCTCGTCACCCTCGGCGCCCTCGTCCAGGACGGTGAAGAGCGAGCGCGTGCCGGTGATCGAGAGGAGTCGCTGCACGGCCGTGCCGGCCACCTGGAGCGTGACGGTCCTGCCCTCGTCGAGAGCGCGCCGGCGAATGCTCAGGAGCGTGTTGAGGCCGGAACAGTCGCAGAACTCGACACCGCGCAGATCGAGGTCGATGCCGCGGATCGACCGGCCGAGGGCTTCGCGCAGAGCGTCCTGCAGAGCCTGCTCGGTATGGATGTCCAGCACCCCGGACACGACCACGAGCGTCCAGTCGCCCGCGGGGTGCGTCTCGATCCCCACGCTCGAAGATGCACGTTCAGGCATGGCAGCCGCTCCAGAGAGGTCCGCGCGTGTTCACCACCCCAAGATTTGCCCCGCCATCAGGGATACGTCAAGAGATACAGGAAATCTGGTTCGCCCTTTTGAATGCGTGAATCAAACGCCCTACGCTGTGGACATGTCTGGAGTACCGGAATCACACACCGGTTGGACGTTTCTGACCAACCACGCCCGCGTGCTGGCCGCGATCGCCGAGGATCCCACCACGCGCATACGCGACATCGCCGCGCGCTGCCGGCTCACGGAGCGTGCCGTCCAGAAGATCGTTTCCGATCTGGAGGAGGGCGGCTATCTCACCCACACCCGCCAGGGCCGCTCCAACGCCTACCGCATCGAGCAGGGGACCAGTCTGCGCCACCCCGCCGAGGCGGGGCTGACGGTGGCCGAGCTGCTCTCCCTGCTCGCCCAGCACGACGCCGCCCACGACGAGGGGCGACAGGGGCGACGAGAACTGCAGGACGCGGCGGGCCCGCAGGCGTGGACGGCCGAGTCCGACCTCTGACGCCCGGCGCGGGACCGGCGCCCGACGGCACCGGCCCCGCAGGGGTACGTACCGCGACGGCGCTCCGGCCACCGCGGCGCGAGTGCGTGTCGCTCAGACGCCGACCGGATCCGACCTGCTCGCCCGGGTGCGCAGGCTCCGCAGTTCGAACGAGCCGAAGACCGCCGAGACGCCGTAGAAGATGCTGAAGAGCCCGAAGACGGTGGCCAGCGACACCGCGCCGATGTCCGGGCGGACGAACAGCACGAACGCGAGCACGATCGAGACCGCCCCGGTCAGCAGGAACAGGGTCCGCTCGCCCGCCGATTCGCCGCGCTGGAAGGCGAGGGCGATCTCCATGGCGCCCGTCGTCAGCGCCCACGCGGCGATCCAGATCGTGAGCGCGAGCGCCGTGATGCCGGGCCACGCCAGCGCGACCACGCCGGCCACCAACGAGAGCACGGCGAGCAGCAGCCAGCCGACGACCGGCCCCACCCGGTCGCTCGCGAAGGCGCGGGCGCCGTCCGTCGCCGCGCCGATGAACGCGTAGACGGCGAAGAGGATGACGAAGGCGCCGATCGTGATGTCGGGCCATGCGACGGAGACGATGCCGGCGACGACGGCCAACAGGCCGCGCCAGAGGAGTGCGTTGGGCGAACTGAGCATGGTGACCTTCCACATACGAGGGTGTCGACTCGTGCCTGACATGGAGCGGCGGTGCGTCGTGCGGTGCCCGACCTCGCCCGGGACCCCGATGCCGGTCGCGGCCGTGGCGTTCGCGGTGAACGCTAGAGTCGCGGTCCCTCGCCGCGATCTGTCATACGACTGCAACCGCTACCTCAGCCTTGACCTGCTCACGACGGACGGGGCCCGGACGGTCTTCGCAGGACGCGTTGCAGTCATGTGACGGATGCGCGGACCATGGCCTGAGGAGAGCATCGGCGTCGCCCGTGTGGGGAGGACGATTCGAGGAGGGGCGCGGGTGTCGCATCCTGCGTTGTCGGCATGTCGACGAGGAGCCACGTGATCAAGGTGATCGGAGACGAGGGCACCCGGTCGGCGTCCGAGGCCGGCGGAGCGCGGGACGGCTCCCCGGCGCCGGTGATCGACGTACCGCCGCCACGGGCCGTACGCCGTGCGGCCGATCTCTGGCGGCTGCTGGTGTCCCTGGCCGTCCTCCTGGTGACGGTCCTGCTGGCCGTCGCGACCCGCGACTTCGCCCGCGCGGCACAGGACGGGCTGCTCACCTCGGTGACCGCCCTGCCGCCCGGCCTGCGGGACGGCCTCGTCGGAACGGTGCAGGTCGTCGCCATGCTCGCGCCGGTCGCCACCCTGGCGGTGTGGTGCGTACGACGACGGATCGCGCCGGTGCTCCGGGTGGTGCCCGCGGCCGCCCTGGGCGCGCTGGCCGCGTGGTCGCTCACCCACCTGGCGTTGGCGCACAGCAGGCCGGACGCGTGGCCGGAGGTGCTGGTCGGCCGGGGCGGTCTGGTCGGCGCGGACTGGCCGTCGGCCGTGTATCTGGCGGCCTGCGCGGCCGCCGTCGTGGCCGCCGGACCATGGCTCGGGGCGCGGCTGCGGCGGACGCTGTGGGGTCTGACCTGCCTGTGCGCCCTGCTGAGCATCGCCGCCGCGGGGATCGTGCCGCTGGACGCGGCCGCCGCGCTCGCCGTCGGTGGCGCCGCCGGGTCCGCCGTACTGCTGATGATCGGCGCACCGGCCGACCGTCCGCCGGCGCGGGCCGTCGCGGACGCCCTCGTCGCCTCCGGCATCCCGGTCGCCACCCTGCGTGAGCTGCCCGCGGCCGAGCAGCGGCCGGGGGAGGGGACCGTCTACCGGGCCGAGACCACCACCGGTGCCCGGCTGGCGGTACGGGTGCTCGGCGCCGAGGAGCACAACCGCGATCTGTTCGACCGGCTCGCCCGGCGGACCCTGCTGCGCCATCCGTCCGCCGCGACCGCCCAGTCGGCGCTCGGGGCGGCCGAGCACGAACTGCTCATGCTCGTCTTCGCCGCCCGCACCGGCGCCCGGGTCGCCGAACCCGTGATGGCGTACCCGGTGACCGGCGGCGGCGCGCTCGTGGCGACCGTCGACAAGGACGCCCGCGCGCTGTCCGCGCTGACGGACGAGGAGTGGACCGACCCCGTCCTCACCGAGGTGTGGACGTCCGTGGCCCGTCTCCAGGAACACCGGCTGGGGCATGGGGAGTTGCGCCCGGAGCACGTACTGGTCGAGCCGGACGGCGGGATCCGGCTCACCGCGTTCGCGCGCGGCCGGCTCAACGCGCCGCCCGACGTGCTCGGCGGCGACCTCGCCGAACTGCTCGCCACGACCGCCGTACGGATCGGACCCCGGCGCGCCACCGCGTGCGCGCTCGCCGGTCTGGGCCCTGACCGCCTGGCGACCGCGCTGCCCTACCTCCAGCCGCTCGCGCTGATGGGCCCCGCGCGGCACGAGGTCGCCCGGTACGACGCCGACCGTGCGCGGGCGGACAGCCGTACCGCCCGCCGGCGTACGCTGCGCGCCGGCGGGCGGCCCAGCCTGCTGCGCGATCTCGCCGGCGAGGTCGAGACGGCGGAGGGCACGAAGGCGGTGCCGCTCGCGCATCTGGCGCGCTTCACGTGGAAGAGCGTCCTGGGACTGGTGGGCGCGTTCCTGATCCTCCATCTCGTCCTGCCGCAGTTGGCCAACTTCCCGGCGGCCGTCCACGCGCTGCGGGACGCGAACTGGTGGTGGGTGCTCGCGGTGCTGCCCGTCACCTTCATCTCGCAGGCGTTCTCGACCTGCCTGCAGCTGGGCACCA
Source organism: Streptomyces sp. NPDC001002 (assembly GCF_053599215.1). NCBI lineage: Bacteria > Bacillati > Actinomycetota > Actinomycetes > Kitasatosporales > Streptomycetaceae > Streptomyces > Streptomyces sp. NPDC001002. The sequence goes on from NZ_JBSFLV010000002.1 coordinate 216,974, forward strand.
TCCCGGACCGGCTGCCGTTCGGCCCCACCTACCAGGTGCAGTTCGCCAGTTCGCTGCTCAACCGGATCACGCCGAGCAACGTGGGCGGGATGGCGCTCAACCTGCGCTATCTGCAGAAGACGGGGATCGAGACCGGCGCCGCCACGGCCTCCGTCGGGCTGCAGAGTCTGGCGGGAGCGGTGTCCAACACCGTGGTCGCCGCCGTCTTCTTCGCCTGGGCGGGACGGCATCACGCCGGTGTGCACCTGGACCTGCCCGACAGCCGCGTTCTGCTGTGGGCCCTCGCGCTGCTGCTCGTCGCCGGGGGGCTGCTCGCCTTCACCCCGCGCGGCCGTCGCTTCCTGCAGGAGAAGGTGTGGCCGTTCCTGCGCGCGGCCGGATCGACGGTGGCCGGTATCGCCACCGAACCGTCCAAGGTCGTCGTGGGTGTCGTCGGCGCCCTCGGTCTGCCGCTCGTCCAGGTCGTCGGCCTGGCGATGAGCGTCCACGCGCTCGGCGGCGACCTGCCCTTCCTCCAGATCGGCGCCGTCTACATGGCGGCCCGGCTGATCGCCAACGCGGCTCCCGTGCCGGGCGGTCTGGGCGCGCTGGAGGCCGGACTCATCGCCGGCCTGACCGCACTCGGGGTGCCGGCCGGGGCGGCCACCTCGGCCGTGCTCGTCTACCGCCTGCTCACCTTCTGGCTGAACGTCCCGCTGGGCGCGGTGGCTCTGAGCGTGGTGCAGCGGCGGGGATACGTCTGACCCGCGAGGTCGGCGACGGGCACGGGTGCGGTGCGAGGCGCGGTCACGTGGTGCGGTGCCAGGTCCGGTCACGTGGTGCGGTGCCAGGTGCAGTCACATGACTCAAGACCTCCCGTCGAGGTTCCCCCTACGATCCGGCCGAGAAGGCATGGGGCGTACTCGAAGACTGGGGCGGCGCGTGGACGAGCCCGGACTCCTTGGCCGCGACGAGCAGTTGAGGGTCCTGCGGGAGATGCTGGGCAGGCTGCCCGAGGCGGGTGGCGCCCTGGTACTGCAGGGCGGCCCGGGCGTCGGCAAGACCGCGCTGCTGCGGGCCGCGGCCGACCAGGCGCGGACGGCGGGACGGCGGATCCTGGAGGTCACCGGGCGTGGTGACGACACGCCTTTCAGCGGATTGCGCGAGGTGCTGCGGCCGCTACTGGGCACCGCGGACGCGCTTCCCGCCGGACAGAGCGCGCTTCTGCGGTCGGCACTGGAGAACGGCTCCGTGCCACCGTCGGACACCTTGAAGGTGGCCCTGGCCGCGTTCAACCTCATCGCCACCGCTGCGGCCGAGCGGCCCACGGTGCTGATCATCGACGACGTGCACCGGCTCGACCGGCCCACCCGGGATGTCATGGCGTTCATCGCGCGCAGGGTGGGCGACAACCCGTTCGTAGTCGTCGGGGCGATCCGCGGCGTACGAACCCGGGCCGTCGCGCCCGTGGTTGACGTACCGGTGCTGAACGAGCCCGCGGCGCAAGGGCTGTTGGCCCGGCACGCGGCGACACTGCCGCCCGCCGTACGGGAGCGGATCCTCGCGGAGGCACTCGGCAACCCGCTCGCTCTGGTCGAATTCCCCGCCGCGTGGCGCACGACGGGGCTGGCGGGATCATGGACCCACCTGCCGGTGAGCCCCGCACTGGCGACGGCGTTCGCGACGGGGCCGGCGGGTTCATGGACCCATCTCCCGGTAAGTCCCGCACTGGCGAAGGCGTTCGCCGCAGGGCTCGACGAACTGCCGGCGCGGACCCGGGACGCCCTGCTGGTCGCGGCCGTCGATCACGTCGGCGACCTGGCGGAGATCTTGGCGGCCGCCGCCGTCCTGGCCGGGCGCGGCGTCGCGGTGGACTTCCTCGACCGCGCCGCCGAGGCCTCACTGATCCGCCTCGACCGGACGACCGTGCGCTTCTGCCACCCCGTGGTGCGGTTCGCGGTGCTGGCGGCGGAGACCCCGGCCCGCCGACGATCCGCCAACGCCGTCCTGGCGCAGGTGCTGGCCGAACACCCGGCCCGGCGCACCTGGCACCGTGCCCAGTCGATCGACGGTCCTGACGACGAGTTGGCGGACGAACTGGCCGACGCGCACGGCTCGTTGCTCCGACGGCACGGAGTCGTCGCCGCGATCCGGGCGCTCGAACGGTCGGCCCAACTCACCACGGACTCACCCACCCGGGGCCACCGCTACCTGAACGCGGCCGAGCACGCGTACGACCTCGGCCGCACCCACCTGACGCACTCCCTGATCGAGGAGGCGGAACGCCAGGAACTCCGCCCGGCGGACCGCGCGAAGGCCGGATGGCTACGGGACATCACGGAGACGGATTTGAAGGTGGCCTCGGACTTGGCGCCAGTTTCGGACCTGGCCCCGTCCTCGGACCCGGCCCTGGCAGCGGCCTCGGCTCCGGCAATGGCCCTGGGCTCGGCCGAGGAGTCGGCACCTGCCTCGGATCTGGCACCGGCGCCGGGCCCGGCCCCGGACCTGGGCTCGGCCCGGGCCCTTGCCTCGGCCCTGGGCCTGACCCTAGGCCCGGCTTCGGGCTCGGCCCCGGCCGTGGACCTGAACCTTGCCCCCGCACCGGATATGGATCTAGCCCCGGCCCCGGCCCCGGCCCCGGCCCCGGATCAGGCCTCCGCCTCCGCCCCGGACCCGGGTCTGGACCCGGCCTCGGCCCCGCCCCCGCGACCCGATCCAGCCCGGACACCCCTACCGGACATCACCGAACTCTCGGCAGGCGACCCCGACTTGGCTCTCGACCTGCTGCTGAGCGAAGCACAACGTGCTCGGCGGACCGACGCTCACCCCGTACTACGAGCCCGTGTCGGCGTGGCCGCCGAGCGGCTGGACGGCTCGGGCGATCCACGGCACCTCGCGGCGCTGGCGTTGACCGGACCCGTGCGGTACGGCAGGGCGGTGGCCGAGTGGCTGCCGTCGAGCGAGAGTGTGTGGTACCTCCCCGACGCTGACGCCCTGCGGCTGTTCGGCACGGCGGCGCACGAGATCGGGGACCCGGTCCGCGCGGTCGACCTGCTTGCCCGGGCCGAACCGGTTCTCCGCGAGCAGGGCCGGTTCGGTCTGCTGGCGGACACCCTCCTCACCGAGGCCGCCGACCTGCTGGTGCTCGGGGACTGGCCGCGGGCCACCCGGCTCACCGAGGAGGCCCGCCGGATCCTCGCCGGGACCTGTCGGCCGACCGCCCTCGCCGCACTCACCGGCACCGACGCGATCGCCGCCGCTCTGCGCGGACAGGCCCACCGCGTGACGGAACCGGACGATTCCGGGGCGGCCTTGCGGCTCTGCGGTCTCCTCCCTGCCCTGCGGCTGGCCCGTGGCATCTCGCGGCTCGGTGAGGGCCGGTACGTCGAGGCGTACGAGGAGCTGCGACCGCTTCTCGACCAGCCGCCCGAGAACCTGCGCAGGACGGACTTCGCCGCGGTGATGCCGTTCGCCCTGGCCGCGGACCGGGGCGGCGACCGTCGGGACACCGCGCGGATTCTCGCCGTACTCGAAGAAGCCGCGGACGTCACGCCCGCCCCGCTGCTGCACGTACAACTGCCCTACGCGCGCGCCGTGTTGGCCGCCGACGCCGTGGCCGAGGAGCTGTACCTGGTCGCGCTGGGGCAGGATCTGGCGCGCTGGCCGCTGGTCAGGGCGCGGACGGAACTCGCGTACGGGCAGTGGCTGCGGAGCCGACGGCAGGCCGCCCGGTCGCGCACGCTGTTGCTGTCGGCGCGGACCACCTTCGAGATCGTCGGAGCCTCCGACTGGGCGGGCCGCACCTCCGCCCAAGGACCCGACCACGCGCTTCCGTCCCTCACCGAGCTGCTGTCACCCCAGGAAGCGCTGATCGCCCGGCTGGCCGCGGAGGGGCTCTCCAACCGTGAGATCGCGGAACGGGTGCATCTGTCCCACCGCACGGTCGCCGCGCATCTGTACCGCACCTTTCCCAAGCTCGGCATCACCTCGCGCGCCGAGCTGGCGCCGCTGCTGGCGCTCTCGGACCCCGTCGCGAGCGACGACTGAGAGCCGCAGTTCGCCGCGCCGGTGGATGCCTGGGCGGGAGCAGTCAAACGACGCAAGCCGCCGTTGCCGGGGCGTGCCTCGCGTGGAGTTTCGGAGAGTGGGGAGTGAGCCGTGGGTTCGGCGACGCTGGTCGGACGGGAGTGGGAGAGCGCCGTGCTGGCGCGGTTCCTCGACCGGACGCCGCCGAGGGGCGCGGTGCTGCTGATGCTCGGGGATCCGGGGATCGGCAAGTCGTCGCTGCTGAGGGAGGCGGAGGCCAGGGCGCGGGATCGGGGTTTTCGGGTCCTGCGGCTTGTCGGGGTCGAGTGCGAGGCGACCTTCCCCTTCGCCGGACTGCATCAGCTGGTCGGGCCGGTGCTCGATCATCTCCCGTTGCTGCCAGGGCACTTGAGGGACGCGTTGGCGACGGCGTTCGGTCTGGTCGAGGGTCCGCTATCGGAGCCCTTCCTGATCGATCCGGCCGTCGTCGAGCTGCTGGCGGCCGTGGCGGCAGAGCAGCCCGTGCTGGTCCTGGCCGACGACGTGCAGTGGCTGGACCCGCAGTCGCACGAGGCGCTGACGTTCGTCGGACGGCACGTGGCGGGGTCAGTGGTGATCATCGCCGCGATGCGCCGCGGACATCCGGGCCCGTTCCTCGGCGCCGGTTTTCCGCGGCTCACCCTGAGCGGCGTGGACGACGACGCGGCGGCGCGGATCCTGGCCACGCACGTGCCCGACCTGAGCCCCGCCGAGCAACGGCGCATCCTGCGCGAGGCGTTGGGCAACCCGCTGGCCCTGCGCGAGCTGCCGATCGCGATGGCTGCTCTGCCCTCCGGCGGACCAGGCCCGCTGCCCCTGTCCGACCGGCTGGAGCATGCCTTCGCGGGGCGCGGGGCCGAGTTGCCCCCGGCGACCCGGGACGCCCTGCTCGTCGCGGCCGTCGACCCGGGCGGAGAGCTCGCCCAACTACTCGTAGTGACCAGGGCCTTGCGACGCGAACCGGTCACCGCCGCGGTGTTCGATCCTGCACGGGCGGTGGGCCTGGTGACCGTCGAAGAAGGCCGGGTCGCCTTCCTGCACCCCCTGATGCGTTCGGGGATCCTGCAGGCCGAAGGCCTCGCCCGGCAGCAGTCGGCGCATCGGGCACTGGCGGACACGCTGACCGACGCGTACCGGCGGACCTGGCATCGCGCGCAGTCCATCGTGGGCCCCGACGACCGGATCGCCGACGCCCTGGAGGCCAACTCCGCGCGGGCGCTGAGCCAGGGCGCGGTGATCGCGGCGATCCACGACCTGGAGCGGTCGGCCCAGCTGACGAGTTGGCCGGCGTTGCGCGGGCACCGGCTGGTGGTGGCCGCCGGACACGCCTTCGTGCTGGGCCGGGACGACCTCGTCCACGAGCTGCTCCAGTCGGCCGACAGGAGCGAGTTGGCCGACCTGGACCGGGCGCGAATGGAGTGGCTCCGCGAGATGTTCGACCACGGCACCGACACCCCCAACGATGCCGCCCGCGTCCACGAGTTGTGCGACATCGCCGTCCGGTCCGCCCCCGCCGATCCCGATCTGGCGCTCGACCTGCTCATGGTGGCCGCCCTGCGCTGTCACTTGGCCGACACCGGGCCGGCTGCCCGGGCGCGGGTGGTCGTCTGCGCCGACCGGCTGCCCGGGACGGCCGGCGATCCACGCCATCTCGCGACCCTGGCGCTGGCGGAACCGCTGCTGCGCGCCCGGCAGGTCGTCGAGGCGCTGACCGGGACACCGCCGGGCGACGACGGGGACGCACTGCGGGTCATGGGCCTGGCCGCCCACGTGGTCGGGCACCTGGCCCTGGCGTCCGAACTGTTGGACCGCGCCGAGGAGATACTGCGCCGGCAGGGCCGCCTGGGACTGCTCTCGCATGTGCTGACCATGCAGGCGTTGACGCTGGTGCTGCGCGGGGAGCTGGTGCGGGCCGCCGCCGCGGCCGAGGAGGGGAAGCGGCTGGCGGAACGGACGGGACAGCCGCTGTGGGGGAACGGAACGCTGGTGTGCGACATCCTGCTGAAAGCGCTGGTCGGTGACGCGCAGGGGGCGCTGCGACGGGCCGCCGAGGCCGAGCTGCACGAGGCCCGGGGCCGCAACGCCATGCTGTCGCTGCTCCAACTCGCCCGCGGGATAGTGGACTTGGAGGCCGGGCGCAGCCGCGACGCCTACCGGACCCTGCGGGCGGTCTTCGATCGGACCCACCCCAGCTTCCACCGGGCCGAGAGGTTCATCAGCCTGATGTTCCTCGCGGACGCGGCCGTGCGCGCCGGACACCGGGAGGACGCCCGCGAGGTGGTGGCGGAACTGGAGCCGACCGCGTCGGTGACACCCTCGCCGATGCACCTCATCAACCTGTCGTACGCCCGCGCCGTCCTGGCCGCCGACGAGGATGCCGAGGACCAGTACCTGGCGGCGCTGCGGCAGGACCTGTCCCAGTGGCCCTACGCCCGCGCGAAGTTGGAGCTGGCGTACGGCTCCTGGCTGCGCCGCCGGGGACGCACCTTCGAGGCGCGATCGCTGCTGACCTCGGCGCAGTCCGTCTTCGACCGGATCGGCGCGCTCCCCTGCGGTGACGAGGCACGGCTCGAACTGCGGGCGACGGGCGCTCCGATCGCGTGGCCCGAGTCCTCGGCCGAGCGGCTGCGGCAGATCACCGCGCTGTCCGACGTGCGGCTCGCGGACGACGAGATCGCCGAGCGGCTCGGCGTGCGGGAGGCGGTGGTGGCGATGTACCGCGAGCGGAAGCGGCCCGACGGCTCCGGGTGAGGACACGGCGGCAGTCGGATGACTCAAGCCCGGTGCCGGGGGCCTGCGGCAGCATGACCGGGGTCCGCTTCTCTCGAGTGGCCGGATGGGACTGCATGAAAACAGCCGAGAACGGATCGATTTCCCGCGGGTCGATTTCCTCGACCGAAAACGAGAGTTCGGCACCCCAGGGTGTCGAACTGCGCCACCTGCGCTATTTCGTGGCGGTGGCGGAAGCCGGCACCTTCACCCATGCCGCGGCCCGTATGTATGTCGCGCAGCCGACGCTGAGTCAGCAGATTCGACGGCTGGAGGAATTCGTCGGCACGCCGTTGCTGCAGCGCCGGCGCGAGGGAGTCCGGTTGACCGAGGCGGGCACCGTCCTGCTGGAGGAGTCCCGGGCCGTTCTCTCCCTCGTCGATCACGGCGTCAGCCGCACCAGACGGGCGGCGGGGCTCGGCCGCTCGCGCCTGCGGTTCGTCGTACAGCCGCATCTGCCGCCCACGCTGGCCGCGGAGACCGTCTCGCGGCTGCGGTCGGTGGCCCCCGAGGTCGACGTGACCTGGCTGGAGACGGCACCGGACGCCGTCTTCTCCTCGATCCTCCAGCGGCGGGCCGACGCCGCGCTGGGCTGGATGAGTCCGGCGGACTGTGCGCTGCCGGACCCCCTCGACGTGATGGACCTCGGGTCCTTCGAGCCGGACGTCTGGATCCCGGCCCGGCATCGGGGGGCGTTGGACGGGGTCATCGGCCTCGACGAACTCGCCCGGATGCACATCATCCACGGACCCCGGCACACCGATCCCGGCACCTACGACGCATGGCACGCGGCGCTGCGGTCGAGGAATCCGTCCTTCGATTTCGTCGACCCGCCGTTCCGTGAGTCGCTGCCCATGACGCTGGCCTTCGCCGCGACCGCGAGCCGGCCGAGCGCCGTCCTCACCGGGCCGTGCCGCCTCACGGGGATCGCCGCGCGGCCGGCGGCGGACGCGGGCCGGCACGACATGGTGCCCGTGCGTGTCGAGGGGGCGTTGCTGACCGCCACCGCCGGTCTGGTGTGGAACACGGACCTCCCCCGTGAAGTGCAGCAGGTGCTTTTTGAGACCGCCGAGAAGATTTCCGCCTGAATCAAGCTGAATCAAGACCGGACGCGTTGCATCATGACCGGATCCGTGGCGCGGAATCCATAGCGCAGACCAATACCAGAATCGTCCGTATCGCTTTTACCGCACCGGTTTTTCGCGGTGAGCTGAGGGCGAAGCGGACATTCGCCGCTCTCACCGGAACGGAAGGATCCACCCGATGAGCAAGACAAAGGACATTCGCCAGTCGGTCGAGGCGGAGCTCGTCTTCGATCCGCTGGTGAACTCGACGGACATCACCGTTCACAACCTGGGCGGCGAAGTACGGCTCACCGGCACCGTCCCGAGCTACCTCCAGTACCTGGCGGCCGCCACCGCGGCGCAGCGCGTGGCCGGTGTGACCAAGGTCCACAACAACCTGGAGGTGGTGCTGCCGACCGCCCACGAGCGCGACGACGCGACGCTCGCCGACACGGCCAACAGCGTGCTGCTGATGAACATCGCCGTGCCCGTCGGCATCGAGGCGACCGCGAGCAACGGCAACCTGACGCTGACCGGCGTGGTCCGCTTCGGCTCGGAGCGGCAGGCCGCGGAGCAGGCGGTCGCCGGACTCACGGGTGTGCGCGGCATCAAGAACAGGATCGAGATCGCCGACGACGCCGACCCGGTCGACGTCACCCTGCTGGTGTCGGACGCGCTCGACCGCAACGCGCTGATCCTCGACGACAGCGAGGTCGCCGTCACCACCGACGGCAACACGGCGGTCCTCACCGGCCACGTCCGCACCTGGGCGGAGCACGACGCCGTGATCGGCGCGGCCTGGATGGCCCCGGGCGTCTACGACGTACGCGACGACCTCTTCATCACCGGCTGACCGCGAGCCCCCTCAGGCGTTCACCACGGCCGGTCCTTCGGGGAACCCCGCGGGACCGGCCCGCCGGCCTTCTCCGGACCGCCCGCAACGCGACTGAAGCACCTGAACCCCGACCGAGAGGCACAGCACGCCATGTCCGACGCAGCTCGATCCACGAAGAAGGGTCCCGGCCGGTTCCGCGAGCCGGCCACCGAGCTCGAACACCTGTTGCGGGACGCACTCGCACTGGTCGCCGGCACGAAGGCGGTCGCCCGCGCACCCCACGACCACCACGGGTCCCACCACCACCCCCGCCACCGACTCGCCCGCTCGGCTGGCCACTTCGTCGGCTACGCGGTGCTCGGCTACATAGTCCTCCACCAGCGCCGGAGCCTGCGGAACCCGGCCGCCTGACCAGGAGGCCGGCCGCCCGGCACGGCACGAGGGGCACACCCCGAGGCCGTGCCGGGCCCGGCCGATTTCGCACGGACCGGAACGGATCGGCAAGGATCCGCACAGAAAGGGAAGTCCATGGGCCGCTCGGACAACGAACCAGCCAGGGACGTACGTTCACCCGAACAGGACTGCGCGGATCTCTCCCTGCGGATGTGGCGGCACGTGTCCCCGCACGAATCACTGCCGGTCCAGGCCCGGTTCGGCTACGACCGTACCCAACCCCTCGAAGTCCGCGTCGAGTTCCGCACCGACAGCGGTGGCGCCGTCACCTGGGCCCTCTCCCGGGACCTGCTCATGGCCGGCCTGAACCGGCCGAGCGGCGACGGCGACGTACGGATCTGGCCGCCGTGCGCGCGCCACGGCGGGGACAGCCTCTGGATACTCCTCCAGGGGCGGACCGGCGTGGCCCTCCTCGAAGGCGCCATAGAGCCCCTGCGCGCCTGGCTCGGCGAGACGCTCAGGTCCGTTCCCTTCGGCACGGAAGGCTTCTCCTTCGACTGGGACGAGGCCTTCGCGCACGTACTGGCACAGGAGGACCGCTGACGGTCCGACGGCACCCGGCAGGGTGCCGCGCCCTCGACGGCATGGGATCGACGACGCCGGTCCAGGCCGTCCGGGACAGCACATCGACCACTCCACGCCCCACCGCGCACGCGAGTTGAGCGCGCCCCTCACGTACCGGACCTCCCGTACGACACCCGGCGCCACCTGCTCCTCGCACGCACCGCGCGCCGGCGCGACCGCCTCCTCGCCGCGGTCCGGCGACACAGCGCCAGGATCTTCACGAAGCCGCAGCTCAGGCGGATGCCGCGCGGCGACCGTGTGGCGGGCCACTGCCGTCACAGCCGAACGCTGTGGCCGAGCACATCGACCACCGTTTCCCGATGAGCAATGATCTTGATGTCAGTCTGAAACGGACATTTACCCACGTGGAGTCGGCACGTCTCCCGCCCCTGTGCCGATTCGAGTCGAAGGATGCTCTTCCTTGTCACCCGATCATGACTTTTCCGGCCGGCGGCCCGGCGGCGCGGAGTCGGCGAATGCACGGCCCCGAGCGGATCTGGTCGGCCGTACGGCCGAGCTGGAACTGATCGACTCCCTCCTCGCCGGGTCCGACCGGGACGGCACCGGCCTGCTGCTGCGGGGCGCCCCCGGGGTGGGCAAGACGGCCCTGCTGGATGCCGCCGCGGTCCGGGCCGCGCAGCTCGGAATGCGCGTACTGCGCGCCTCCGGCGTGGACTTCGAGGCCGAGATGACCTTCTCCGCCCTGCACCAGATGCTCTATCCGCTGCGCCGCGACGCCGACCGGCTCGCCGATCACCATCGGGACGTCCTGGAGCGGATCTTCGGCGTGGCGCCGGGTCCTTCGCCGGACCCGCCGGCCGTCTCCACCGCCGTCCTCGCCCTGCTCGGCGAGGTCGCCCTCGACCGTCCGCTGCTGCTGATCGCCGACGACGTGTCGTGCATCGACCGCGCCAGCGCGACCGCGCTCGGGTTCGTGGTCCGCAGGCTCGGCGGCGATCCGGTCGTCTTTCTCGCCGCCGCCCGCACCGGAACCGAGGGCCTGTGGCAGCAACTCCGGCTGCCGGCGCGGGAGATCGGGCCGCTCGACGCGCGCTCGGCGGCCGAGCTGCTGGACGCCCGGTGGCCCGGACTGGCGTCTTCGGTACGGCGGCGGCTGATCGCCGAGGCCGCCGGAAACCCGCTCGCGCTAAGGGAGTTGCCGGCCGAACTGACCGGTCGGCAGCGCTCCGGTCAGGACCCCCTGCCCGCCCTCCTGCCCTTCTCCGTACGGCTGGAGACGGCGTTCGCCACCGTCGTCGAGTCGCTGCCCGCGGCGACCCGGAGAGTGCTGCTCATGGCCGCGCTGGACACCGCCGCCGACCTGGCCACGATCCGCGGGGCAGGGGAGGACGGCGCCGCGAACGTGGACGACCTCGCCCCGGCGCAGCAGGCGGAGCTGGTCCAGGTCGACGCGGGCGACGGCCGCATATCGTTCAGCCACCCGCTGGTCCGCGCCACGATCGTGCACCTCGCCCCTCCGCACGAACGCCGTGCCGCGCACCGCTCCCTGGCCGCAGCTTTGGCCCACTCCGCCGAGCGCCGGGCCTGGCACCTGGCCGAGGCGGCGACCGGACCGGACGAGGCGGTGGCCCGGGCACTGGAGGAGGCGGCCCTGTCCGCCTGGCGGCGCGGCGGACCGTCCGTGGCCGAGGGCCGGGCCCCGGAGCGGACGGCCGGGTCCGACCGGCGGCACGTCGACGCGTCCGCCGCGGTGGCCGCGCTCGTGCGGGCCGGCGAACTCAGCCCGCATCCCGGCGACCGGTCCCGCCGACTCGTCGAGGCCGCCTACCTCGCCACCATCACCGGCCGACTCGAAGACGTATCAAGGCTGTTGGCCGACGCCGACACCCCGACCGGACTGGTCTTCGCCGCCACCGCCCACTTCCTCACCAGCGACGAGGGCGACGTCGACGCCGCCTACCGGCTGCTGACCCAGGCGCTCGACGACACCACCGACACCGCCGGGACCGACACCTGGGACTCCTACGCCGTCCTGTACGCGCTGCTGCTCGTCAGCCTCTACACCCTCCGCCCCGAGCCCTGGCAGCTCCTCAGGACCGCCATGTCCCGGTTCGACCCGGCCGCGGTGACCTCGTTCAGACTCTGCTACGACGCCTACGTCGACCCCACGCGCGACTCCGACGCCCTGCGGCAGAGCCTCGCCGACGCCTTCGCGGCGCTGCCCGCCGAAGCGGCACCCTGGGAGCTGATCCCGCTGGCCTTCGCGGCGGTCGCGATGGACGCCCTGTCCGACCACAGGTACCTGGTCGCCCGCATGATCGAACGGGAACGCGACGGCGGCGCGGTCGCCATGGTCATCCCCGCCCTGATGCTGCTGTGCCACGACTCCTACGTCCACGGGCAGTGGGACGAGGCCGAGCGGCTGGCGACGGAGGGGCTGGAGCTGGCGGAGGTCTACGGCTACCACTTCTGGGAGCGGCAGATCCGCGCCCTGCTGGCCTCGGGCGCGGGCCTGCGCGGCGACGCGGAACTCGCCCTTGCCCGCAGCGAGGAGACCACCACCTGGGCGGCGCCCCGCGGCATCGAGGTGACGGAGGCCTACGCCCGGTCGGCCCGCCACCTCGCGGCGCTGGGCCAGGGCGACTACGAGGAGGCGCACGTCCAGGTGGGCAGGATCGACCCGCCCGGCGTACCGAGCCCCGGCATCCCGGGCCGCTGGGTGGTCCTGGACCTGGTCGAGGCGGCCGTCCGCACGGGCCGCACGGACGAGGCCCGCGCGCATGTCGTCGCCGTGCGCGAGGCGGGCATCCACCTCATCTCACCGCGAGTCGCGATGATCACCGCGGGAGCCGAGGCCCTGGCCGCCGATGAGACGGAAGCGGGCCCCCTGTTCGAGCTGGCCCTGTCCCTGCCCCAGGCGGCCCGCTGGCCGTGGGAGCACGGACGCGTCCAGCTCGCCTACGGGCAGTGGCTGCGCCGCACCCGCGATCCCCGTGCCCGCCTGCATCTGAGCGCCGCCCTGGAGACCTTCGACCGGATCGGCGCGAAGGCCATGGCCCAGCGGGCCCGCAACGAGCTGCGCGCCACCGGCGTCGCCACCACCACCGCCCCCGACGCACCGACCGCCACCCTGACCGTGCAGGAACGGCAGATCGCCGAGCTCGCGGCCATCGGCCTCACCAACAAGCAGATAGGTGAACGACTCTTCCTGTCCCACCGCACGGTCGGCTCCCACCTGCACCGCCTGTACCCCAAGCTCGGCATCACCTCCCGCGCCGCGCTCCGCGTCGCTCTGGAGGCGCTGGCACCGGGCGATCCGGCCCCCGGCACGGGCCGACCCCCCGGCGGTACCGTATGAGCATCACTCCTGATCGGTGAGCCGGAGGCGACATTGGTCGACGAGGAGGTCAACGCCCTGGCGACCGTGCTGTACGAACGGCTCGGGGAGCTGGCGAAGGAGATGGCGGCGCGGATCCGGGCGGCTTCCCGCGACTACCACTACGACGTGGTGTCCGCGGAGGACCTGGAGGAGACGTGCCGGACCCACCTCGGCAACGCCCTGGCGGGCCTGGCCGGACGGGCACCCCTGGACACCGAGGCCGCGGCCCGTATAGGCCGCCGCCGCGCCCTGCAGAAGGTGCCGCTGCCCGCCGTGATGACCGCCTACCGCATCGGTGTGACGTACTTCTGGGAGGAGGTCGTCGCCGAAGCCACCCGGAACCCCCTGGTGGGGAGCGACACCCTGGTCGGGGCGGCCTCGGCGATGTGGGCGCTGCAGGACGGCATCACCGAGGCCATGGTCTCCGGGTACCACGAGGCGGTGGCCGAGCGGCTCCTGGCCCATGAGCACGAGCGGTCGGCGATCGTGGAGGCCCTGCTGGAGGGCCGGAGCATGGACGTCGACGCCGTGTGGTCCGCGGCGGACGCCCTCGGCGTACCGCGCAAGGGCCCGTTCACCGTGGTCGCCGCCGAGGTGCCGCAGGTCGGCAGGCACGCCCTGCCCGAGATCGCCGCGATCCTGAACCGGCGCGGCATCCGGTCCGTCTGGCGGCTCCGCCCGGATCTGCAGCTGGGCATCGTGTGCGTACGTACGCCCCGGGAACTGGACGACCTCGTCGAGGTGTTGCGGAAGCACGCGGAGCGGCGCGTGGGCGTGAGCCCCTCCTTCGACGACCTGTGCCTCACCGGAGACGCCCTGCGTTTCGCCAGGGTCGCCATGCGCGGCGGCGACGCGGGCAGCGGCGCCGTCACCGTCTTCGACGACTCCCCGGTCGCGGTCGCGACGGCGGGCGCACCCGACGTGATGGCCCGCGTCGCCGCCACCGTCCTCGGCCCGATCGAGGCCCTGCCGGCCGGCGACCGCGACCTGCTGCTGGACACCCTGGACGCGTGGTTCGCCTGCGGCGGCTCGACCGAGGAGGCCGCCAAGCGCCTCTACGTCCATCCCAACACCGTGCGCCTGCGGCTGCGCCGCATCGCCGAGCGCACCGGCCGCTCCATCGTCGACCCCCGAGGCATCACCGAACTCTCCCTCGCCCTGCACGCGTTGAGGCAGACAGCGAGGTCCTCCCCGCCGAAGCCGACCGACTCGGCGGAGCCGCCGGACAGTTGAGCGGGTCGGGCGAGGGGCCGGCTCAGTCGCCGTACGCCCGCAGATGGTCGAGCAGCAGCCGGTTCAGCTCTTCGGGCGCTTCCTCGGGGATCCAGTGGCTGACACCCGGGAGGGTCTCGAAGCGGTACGGCCCGGTGACCCACTTTCCGCTCTCCTGCGCTGCCGCCGGCCCGAACGCGATGTCCTCCGGGCTCCAGACGTACAGCGTGGGTACGTCGATGACGCCGATCGCGGAGTCGGGGCGGCCGGACCGGTACCAGTTCAGGGCCGCGGTGAGAGCGCCCGGCTCGGACAGGTGCCGCACATACGCGTCGACACTGTCCTGCGGGATCCTGCCGGCGTAGAGGGCCCGCAGCTGCTCGGCGTCGTTCGCGAGCATGCGGTCCTCGGTCGCGGGGGTCTCGCGCCAGTCGCGCATGTAGGTGGACCGTGCGCGCTGGTCCTCGTCCGCGCGCATGGCCCCGGCGAGGGCGCCCGGGTGCGGGGTCGAGACGACCATCAGCGTACGGACGCGGCCGGGGTGCGCGTCGGCGGTCCACCAGGCCACCGCGCCGCCCCAGTCGTGGCCGACCAGCTCGAACCTCGCCCAGCCCAGTTCCTCCGTGATCGCGACGACGTCGTCGACCAGGGCGCCGATGCCGTACTCCTCGGGCCGCTCGGGACGGACCCCGGGGGAGTAGCCGCGCTGGTCCGGTGCCACCACGCGGTAGCCGTCGGCCGCCAACGCCTCGATCTGCCGCCGCCAAGCCCGTCCCGTCTCGGGAAAGCCGTGCAGCAGCAGTACCGGGCGGCCCTCGGGCGGACCGGCCACGAGGGCGTCGAACACGCCCGCGGCGGTGGGAATGCTCAGCTCGGGCACGATCCGCTCCTTCATACCGACTGGTCGGTCACCTTGGCTACCAGCCTTCAGTTCGCGCGGACGGATTGTCAAGGCGGACGGTCAAAGCCGGTGCCGCAGCCCCAGTGCCGCCCGACCGGCGTACCGGGCCTGCGTCCCCAACTCCTCCTCGATCCGCACGAGTTGGTTGTACTTGGCGGTGCGGTCGGAGCGTGAGAGGGAACCCGTCTTGATCTGCCCGCACCCGGTGGCCACCGCGAGGTCCGCGATCGTGGTGTCCTCGGTCTCGCCGGAGCGGTGCGACATGACGACGGTGTAGCCGGCGCGGTGCGCGGTGGCGACGGTGGCCAGCGTCTCGGTGAGCGTGCCGATCTGATTGACCTTCACCAGCACCGAGTTGGCGATGCCGTCCCGGATCCCGGCGCGCAGCAGCGTCTCGTTGGTGCAGAAGACGTCGTCGCCGGTGAGCTGGCAGCGGTCGCCGAGCCGCGCGGTCAGCGCGCGCCAGCCGTCGTGGTCGTCCTCGGCCATCGGGTCCTCGATGGAGGCGACGGGGTAGCGGTCGACCAACTCCGCCAGGTAGTCCGCGTGTTGGGCGGGCGTGCGCCGGACGCCCTCGCCCGTGTAGTCGTAGACGCCGTCGCGGAAGAACTCCGAGGTGGCCGGGTCCATCACGAGCGTGATGTCCGTGCCGGGCTTGTAGCCGGTCTGCTCGACGGCGCGTACGACGAAGTCGAGCGCTTCGTCCGCGGTGCGCAGGTCGGGCGCGAAACCGCCCTCGTCGCCGACGTTCACGCTGTGACCAGCGGCGAGCAGGTTGCCGCGCAGCGTGTGGAAGACCTCGGAGCCCATCCGGACGGCCTCGGCGAAGGTGGCCGCGCCGATGGGGGCGATCATGAACTCCTGGAAGTCCAGCGGATTGTCGGCGTGGGCACCGCCGTTGACGATGTTCATCATCGGCACCGGCAGCACGCGGGCGTCGACCCCGCCGACGTAGCGGTACAGCGGAAGCCGGTGGGCGGCCGCGGCGGCCTTGGCGGTGGCCAGAGAGACCCCGAGCAGGGCGTTGGCGCCGAGCCGGGACTTGGTGTCCGTGCCGTCCAGCTCGGTCATGACACGGTCCACGGTGGCCTGGTCCTCGGCGTCGAGGCCGGTCACGGCGTCCGCGATGCTCTCGTTCACGGCGTCGACGGCGCGCCGAACTCCCTTGCCGTGGAACCGGGTTGGATCGCCGTCCCGCAGTTCCACCGCTTCCCTGGCCCCGGTGGAGGCGCCCGACGGCACGGCCGCGCGGCCGAGCGAGCCGTCCTTGAGTTCGACGTCCACCTCGACGGTCGGGTTGCCCCGGCTGTCGATGATCTCCCGTGCGACGACCCGGCTGATGACGGTCACGAGGCAACTCCTCACGCTGAGCCCGCGTCTCTGACATCGGCGGGCGGTAAGTTCCATCCGGAAACAAAGTGAGTCCCGAAAAGGAACCTACTATGGGCGCATGAGGATGCACAACGCCGACGAGAACTGCGGCATCGCGCAGGCCGCCATGGTCCTGGGGGACTGGTGGAACGTTCTGGTGCTGCGGGAGGTCGCCCGCGGCCATGTCCGCTTCGACGCGCTGGCGGCCGAGATCGGCCTGTCCCGCAAGGTCCTCACCGAGCGCCTCGGCCGCCTCGTCGCCCACGGAGTCCTGCACCGCAGCCTCTACCAGCGACGCCCGGTGCGCTACGAGTACCTGCTCACGGACGCCGGATCCGCACTGCCCCCGCTGCTCGTCGCCATGCAGGACTGGGGCGACCGCTGGGTGCTGGGCGACGGAAGCGTCACCGCGACGGCGACGGAGGACAGCGCGGAACACGCCCGGGTGCATGCCCTGACCGGCACGCGTCTGCCCGACGGCCTGGAACTACCCGGCCCACAGGGCGCCCAACTGCCCGTCGTCCCACCGGACTCCGCCGCGACCGTGCTGTTCACCTACCCCGGCACGGGAGTCGACTGGGGCGACCCGCCCATCCCCGGCACCGCCGGCTGCACGCTGGAGAACCGACTGTTCCGGGACGCCTGGCCCGACTTCCGCCGGGCGGGCGTGTCAGTGCACGGCATCAGCACCCAACTCCCGCACGAACAGGCGGGGTTCGCCCGAGCCGAGGAGGTCCCGTACCCACTCCTGTCCGACGCCCACCACCAACTGGCCGCGGCCCTGCGCCTGCCGACGTTCCGCGGCGCGGGGCGACTGCGGCACAAGCGTCTCGTCCTGATCGTCGACGCCGAACGGACTGTGCGGCACGCGCTGTTTCCGGTGGTCGACATCCCGCACGCCGTCACTCAGAGCCTGAAGCTGGCCGCACAGGTCCGGGACGGATCCGGAACGGCGGGCGCCTGACCGGCGGAGGCTGATTCGCGTATTCGCCGCCCCTCCCGCCCCTCCCGCCTCGAACGCCGATTCCGGAGCGCGCGGCGAGACGTCAGGCCGCCGGTGAATAGCCGGAGGCGAGTGCGGGGGAGGCGTGGAAATCCTCCTGGAGCAGGCCGAGTTCGATCGCCTTGCGGGTGAGGTCCGCCTTGTTGCGGACGTTCAGTTTGTTCCTGATCCGCTTGACGTAGGTGCTGACCGTGGCCTCCGTCAGGCCCATCCGCCGGGCGATCTGACCATGTGTCAGCCCGGTGGCCAGCAGGCGCAGTGCCTCCCGTTCGCGGTGCGCGAGCGCCGGCGCGGGGGTGCCGGCAGGTTGCCGCAGCTCGTGGTGCAACTGGTCGGCGAGGCCCGGTGCCACGTGCAGGCCGCCGAGCGCGACCGTCTCGACGGCGCGCAGTAACTCCTGTCCCTCCGCCTGTTTGCTGACGCAGCCGAAGGCCCCCGCGCGCAGTGCGTCGGTCACCGGCTGCCAGCCCGCGAAGTCCGCGACGACCAGCACCCGGCCGGTGCGGGTGAGCGCGTCGACGGTCTTGGCGAGGGACGGCCCCGTCATCGGTGGAGCGCCGTAGACGACGACGTCGAGGCGCTGCGCGGCCGGACCCGGCAGCTGCGCGGGATGTGCCGCCAGCGCGACCACCCGCAGCAGCGAGCTGCCGGAGAGCAGGGTCTCCAGTCCTAGGCGCACCAGGCTGTGCTGCTCGACGACGGCGATCTGAGAAGTCTGGGGGGACATGAGGCTCCTGCCGTTCTCAGTTGCGGTGAGTTCCGGTTCCTGAGCAGTGAACGTAGTCTCCGAATCAGGCTCCTTCCCCGGCCCGGCCCGGGTGAAAGGAATCACGTGAACCTGTCCGTGACCCTTTCCGTAGCTCAATTCAGCGCCCGTTCAAGGGACTTGCGGTCCGAGGCGGAGCAAGGTCGGCGAGACCCGTTCGGGCCTCGCGTCCGTATCTCTAGATAGCCGAGGTGCCGAAGGAGATGGCGTTGGGCAGCGCCGCGGCCCCATACCCTCCTCGCGGCTGTTGACCCTCGT